>JALYXG010000113.1 GCA_030947205.1 Chloroflexota bacterium | reverse complement strand
GTCGCGCCGCCATCGCTTGTCTTGTAGAGAAGGGGGCGGAAGTCGTCCCGCTTGTGATTGGACGCCGCGACGTAGGCCGTGCCCGCCGCGTGGGGCGACGGCTCGATGGTGCAGATATTCGCCCATTGGGGCAAGCCAGGCGGGGTGACATCTGCCCACGTCGCGCCGTTATCCCGCGAGATGTGGAGGAGGCCGTCGTCCGACCCGGCCCAGAGCGTCCCGCGTGACAGGGGCGACTCCGCGAAGGTGAGGATGGTGCCGTAGTAGTCCGCCCCCGAACTGTCGTACGTAATCGGCCCGCCTGCCGGGGCGAGGGTCGCCGGATCGGCGCGCGTCAGGCCGGGGCTGATCGCCTCCCACGATTGGCCCTCGTCCGTCGAGCGAAAAACGCGCTCGCCTGCGACATAAAGGGTGTTCGGGTCGTGTGGGGAGAGCGCGACGGGCGTGGACCAATTGAAGCGATGGCGGACATCCCGCGCGCCCCAGCCGTCCGACGCTTCCGGCCAGACGGAGATCGTGCGGAGATCGCCCGTACGGTGGTCATAGCGCGTGATCTCGCCCGCGTAACTCGCGGCATAGACGATCTCCGGGTTGTCGGGGCGCACGGCGATGTGGCCGCTCTCGCCACCGCCGACATCGCGCCAGTCGGCTTGCGATATTGGGCCGCGGTCGGAGCGGATAGGCAGGCTGATCGTGCTAGTGTCCTGCTGCGCGCCGTAGATGCGGTACGGAAAGCGCGTGTCGGTGGCAACGTGGTACAGCTCGGCGGTCGGCTGGTTGAGGATGGTGGACCATGTCGTGCCGCTGTCTCGTGAGACGGCGGCGCCGCCATCGTTGCCGAGAATCATTCGGTGAGGGTCGTCGGGGTCGAGCCAGAGGGCATGCTGGTCCCAGTAGGTCGTGTTCATCTGCCGGAAACTGCGCCCGCCGTCCACCGATTGCCACAATTTACGGTGCGGCACGTAAACGGTGTCGGCGTCGCGCGGGTCGGCGACGATCTGCCCGAAATACCACGGGCGGACGGCGAGATTCGGCTCGTCGCTCGCCCATGTCCACGTCTCGCCCCGGTCGTCGGAGCGATACACGCCCGTCGCGCCATCTGCCTCGATCAGCGCCCAGACGCGCCGGGGATTCGCGGGGGAAACGCTCAACCCGACGCGGCCCAACAGTCCCGCCGGGAGGCCGGGGCGGCGCGTGATCTCCGTCCAGGTGTCGCCGCCGTCCACCGATTTGAAGATGCCACTGCCGGGGCCGCCGCTCGTGAAACCCCACGGCGTCCGGCACGCCTGCCACAGGGCGGCGTAGAGGATGCGCGGGTTGGCGGGGTCCAGTGCGAGATCAATCGCGCCTGTCTGTGCATCTCGAAAAAGGATGCGCGCCCAGGTCGCGCCGCCGTCGTCGGAGCGATAAACGCCGCGCTCCGTGTTCGGTCCGAAGCGATGCCCGAACGCCGCTACCCAGACGCGCTCGGCGTCCTGCGGATGCACCGCGATCCGTGCAATATTCTGCGTCGCGGTCAGCCCCCGGTGCGCCCAGGTTGTACCACCATCGTGAGAGACATACACGCCATCGCCGCCAGTAACATTGCCGCGTAGGCTGCACTCGCCCATGCCGACATACAGCGTCTCCGGCTCCGAGGGGGCGACCGCCAGCGCGCCGACCGAGCCGCGCGCGAACTGGCCATCGGAAAGGCAACGCCACGTCGCGCCCGCGTTGTCCGTCCGCCAGACGCCCCCGCCGCTCGCGCCGAAATAGAAGGTGTCCGGCGTGCGGGGATGACCTGCCACTGCGGTCGCCCTGCCGCCGCGCCACGGCCCCAGTTGCCGCCAGGTGAGGGTATCGAGGGCGCGCGGCGGGATGCGTTCAGTGAGGCTCGGCACGGTGGCTCCTCTCTGGTTTTTCCAAGATCGCGGGCCGCTTGACGGCGCGGGGTGTGGTCGGTACAAAGATGCCCACGTTTGCCCGGACTACCTGGAAGGATACCCCATGCCGAAGGACCCGCGCGCCGATCCGGGGCAACCACTCCGCACGACGCGCGTCACCCCCGCCACACCGCCGCTCGTTTCGGTCATCTTTCTGTCCTTCAATGCGAACCATCTGCTGCGGCGCGCCGTGCAATCAGTGTGGGAACAGGCGTATAGCCCCATCGAGATCGTTATTGTGGACAACGCCTCGACTGACGGCACGGCGGCGGAACTGGCGGGATACGAGGATGGCGCCACGGTTGT
>JALYXG010000111.1 GCA_030947205.1 Chloroflexota bacterium | reverse complement strand
GCTCATTGCTGTTTCCGTGTGTCCATCTCCCCGTCTTCCGGTGTTGAACGAAGGGAATCTATCGCTGTATCGTTCTGTCGGAGGGCTTCATTCATGATCTTGCACCCGGCCATCGTGCATTTCCCGATCGCGCTCCTGATCGTCAGCGTCGTGTTGGATGCGTTCGGCGTCGGGTTCCGGCGCGCGAGTCTGACGCAGGCGGGGTTCTACACACTGATCGGCGGTAGCCTCGGCGCGACGGCGGCGGTGCTCACCGGCCCCGAGCACGACGCGAAGGACGCTGCCGCGCTGACCATCCTCCACCGGCACGAGTTGTTCGCCGCGTTGATGGTGCTCTGCTGTCTGATCCTCGTCGGGATGCGGCTCGGCAATGTGAACGGGCTCTATGGCGCGGGCGCGGGTGGCTATCTCGCGCTCGGCGTCGTGTTGATCGTCTGCATCGTGCTGACGGGCTACTTCGGTGGGCAACTGGTCTACGACCACGGTGTCGGCGTCAATGCGTTGCAGGGGGCACGCATCCCGGCGGGCGATGCGGTGCAGGAGATGTGGGCAAAACTGGGCGGCATCGCGCTCGTCGTCGTGATCGTTGGTTGGACGATTGCCCGCTCCCGCTTCCTCACCATCCGACTGCGCGCATGGTGGGAGGACACCCGTTCCGGCACATCAAATGAGCAGCCAACGCTCTGGACGCTCGGCCTTCGGCCAGCAGGCAGCGAGGAGATGCAGGCAGCGGCGTCGACACGCATGGCTCGTGAACGCGATCGCATGTCGTGATGGGCTGAGAAACAGGGCGCATGATGACCGTTGAGATTATCTACGAGACCCATTCGTTGACCACGGACAATGAGGAAGGGTTCGCGACCGGCTGGCTGCCGGGGCAGTTGTCCGCGCAGGGCCGCGATCTCGCCCGCGCGCTCGGCGAGCGTCATCGCGGCGATACTCTCGCGGCGGTCTTCGTTTCCGACCTGGCGCGAGCGGTGGAGACGGCGGAACTTGCCTTCGCTGGCAGCGGCATCCCGATCTACCAAGACGTGCGGCTTCGTGAATGCAACTATGGCGCACTCAACGGAATGCCCGTCGCCCAGCTCGCCGCCGAGCGTTCGCGGCATAGCGACGTGCCATACCCGGAGGGTCAGAGTTACCGGTAGGTGGTCGACACGACGTGCGACTTCCTGCGCGATCTCGCTGCGCACTGGGATGGGAGCAAAGTCGTCATCATCTCCCACTCGGCGAATAAGTGGGCGCTCGATTGCCTTCTCAAGGGCGCCTCTCTCGAAGCCCTGGTCGAAGCCCCATTCGGCTGGCAAGAGGGCTGGTCCTTTACGCTGCCTGCGGATTGGACCGGCGCGGAATAGTATGAACGCTGTTCTCCTCCGCTATCCGGAATCATGCCTCTCTCGCCGTCGGTATGGAAGACCCGGCACGTTGTGGCTCCGTCTACTGTGCGGTCACCACTTCTTCACGTGCCAAACCGCTGCACACTACGCGCCTTCGCCCGTGCCGCCTCGTCCTCGCGATTCTTCGGCGGCGCATGCGATGCGAGCGAACCGAGCAGCCGACTGGAGATGCGCGTCATGTCGTCCACTGCCGCAGAGAACGCGGCCTCATTCGCCTTGGAGGGCTGATTGAAGCCACTGATCTTCCGGACGAACTGCAACGCTGCGGCGCGAATTTCCTCCTCGCTGACTGGCGGGTCGTAGTTATAAAGCGTCCTGATGTTGCGACACATCCTGCCATACCTCCCCATGCGCATCTGCAACCACTGGCGCCGCGATCACCACGAAGCCTTTGCGAACATCTGGTAGTCGTTTGGCAGCCGGCGAGATCGACAACCACCTGATGCACTCCTCGCCATCGAAAACGCGGGAGAGTGCCCATCTATGGCATCCCTTCCTCTTTGGTGTCCTTCATTGAGACCTTTGTGACCTTTGCCGGGCGCCCTCTGGGCAGTATGGGTTCATATCCGGTTTCAGCTCACCGGGGCGGGCTTCAGCGCCTCGACGATGGCGGTGATATGGTCGGGGCGGACGCCGCAGCAGCCGCCGATGATACTAAAACCCTCGGCGGCATAGTCGCGCGCGTGCTCGGCCATCTGCTCGGGGGTAATCGTGTGCTGCCATTCCCACTTCCACATGTCGTACCGCCCATTGTTCGGATAAACGCCGAGGGGGAGGGCGGTGTATTCGCGCAGCCACGCGGCGACGCCGTGCGCCTTCTCCGGCGGTAGACAATGGACGAGCAGCGCCGCGACGCCGATCTCCTCCAGTTTCCGCGCCGCGCGACCGAACAGATCGCCATCTTCCGGCAGGTCGTTGCCGAAGATCTCGACGGGCCGCCCGACGCGGCGGCGATAGGAGATCCACGTCGGGATGCCGCTCGCGACCAGCGCCTCGAAGTGCGGGAAGGTGAGATCGTCGGGAATCGGCGGGGCGAGTTCGACCATCAAGGCGTCCGGTTTGTCCTCGCCGAACGCCTCGCCGAGTTCGCGCAGGTAGTCAACCGAAACGCGGTCCTCCCAGTCCTTCGAGCCTTTCTCGACGGAGGGGCCATTGCGCCGCCATTCCTGCTTCGGGCCGTCTTGAATCATCATCACGAAGACGACGGCGATATCCGGTTTGCCCCCTTCCGCCGCTGCCTCTCGCGCGAGCCGCACGGAAAGCCGTGCTTTCTCTTTCCACGTCCCGGTGGGCACCGCTAAATCGCCGTCCGCCTCCAGTTGCACGCAGCGGTGGAAGAGGAAGGTGTTGGTGAGCAGGATTTCCGCGCCTGCATCCACATAGCGGCGGTGCATCGCCTTGACGATTTCCGGGTTGTCGTAGAGCGCCATCGCGCCCCAAGTGAAATTCAGCGATTGCCCCGCATCGGCGTCGGCGGGCGGATAGCCCATCGCCTGCAACTCCGAGCCGATGCCGCCGTCCATAATCACCGGCTCACCCCGCTGCCATTGGGCTTCCATTGACTGATATATCTGGCTTTTTTCGGTCATAACATCCCCTCATCGTTTCATATCCGCAGACAGCACATATCTACGACTCTTATCTATGCTTTTAGTGCGATGCTGGCTCTCCCAGCGCATTGAAGGAATCTAGTGCTGGCATGACGGTAAAGGTCGGTGGGTTCTCGCTAACCGAGACAAAGACGCGTGCGTTCGGTGCTAGACCTCTCGTGACGAAAGGACATTAGGCGGCATCCTCTCTGTCTTATCGGGCCAGTAAATGCACTGAGAGCCGGCCGCAAGTGCGTCGCACTTTGTCGTGTCATTTTCTCCTTCGACGAGGCAGTGGGCATAATTATCAGTTTTCGGGTCGCGCTCATTCGGCAATGGGTCGTGCCGCACGATGAATCCGAGCGAGCGTGGCAAGGCAGCGAGAAGGCGGATGACTGGCATCTCTCTCTTCCTTCCTTGGGAAGTCCGCTTGAGTGTCGTATGACTGGCGAGGTCCATCGAGATTTCGTCGTCAGGAATTTTATTCGTGATGAATGCGCTCTTACTGACCTCGCCGTTGTCCTTTACACTCATAGGATTTACTCGTCGGTAGAGTTCGTCCTGATCGGCTATCGTAAGAATGATGTGGTCATAAATCATCACGCGGCGACTTCTCGAGAGTATCCTCGATGAGCCGCAACGCGTCCATAACCGGAACGTCCTGTCGCGCCTCGCGCTTTGTGGACGCTCCTGTGCCAGTAACTATGAGCACATCCAGCGAGCCGTCGGGACGGACATCAATCTCAACTCGTTTGTCGCAGTTACGCCACTCGATTTCGATGCCACCATACGGAATAGGTCCGACGAAATACGGCCCGGCGAAACCCGGCGGATATGGCCGATGCATGAGCACCCGGCGCATCAAATGGGCAGCAATCTTTATAGCCTCGGGCGCGATCGGTGCTGCTCCATAGGAATCCCAGTCGTCCTCCAGTCGCGCGAGATCGGCTAATCGCCGATCTGCCCGTGCGAGCGGATCAGTATCGAGGCTGCCGACGCGTGTCTGGTCCCGATATGTGTGCGCTTCATCCATAATGGCGTAGCGTACCGAATCATCGACGTTAGCAGGCCAGTGCCGTCGTTCCTCTGCCCATTCCTCAGGTGGCTGCGGGCGGTTCATCGCATACGGCTCAATCTGCTGAAGCATCCCGTTCCATCTCCTCCGCTTTCATATAGCCAAGAATTCGTGCGTTCCGCTCGATCCAGGTGGCAAAGTCGGGCCATGGCATGAGCACCCGTGCCGTCACTACATGTTCATAATCGACGCGTGAGCCACTTCCGGTGAAGTGCCAGTTCACAGGTGCCTGGTATCCGAAGTCGATGCAAATGATGCCACCCTCAACGTACGTCCTCACTGTATGCGCGAACACACCCTTGAGAAGGTCGGGAGGCACGAATGGTGGCGGTACCTGCTCGCCCGGACCGGGCAGTGGCGGCGGCTGCTCCACGGAAAATTGTGACCGCTCATGCGTGTTTATGACAAGGGGCCGACCGATCCGTTCAGTCGGATCCTCCGGCGGGGGACGTCCCGATGATCCCGGCAATCCTGCCATCATGTCCTCCTAAACGTCTCGCAAGGGCATTCTTGGTGGCTTCATATGTTGATGACGGGGGCACACTGACGTGCCGTCCCCACCAATGCTGTCGCCTATCCCAACACTTCCGTGATCGCGTCGCCGACGATGCCGATGAGACGGTCGGTCTCGTCGGTGGTGAGGACGAGCGG
>JALYXG010000107.1 GCA_030947205.1 Chloroflexota bacterium | reverse complement strand
GCGATTGGTGATGTAATAGTCATTGCTGTCTCCATGAGGGGAGACGCCGGGGGATGGTGTATACTGCGATTGCCGCACAGTTCGTCGCCACGCCGCCCGTCGCCTCGGGTGGTTTGGCTATGCCGCGTCATCGCTGTTGAGCAAGCGATCAATTTCCGATACCGGGACAACCGTGCGGTTGCCGAGTTTGACAACGCGGATTTTCCCCTGCTTCACGAGGTCGTAAAAGAGCGTCTTCCCCAGGTTGCCGAGCCGAAAGCGGGCCTCGTCAACAGTGACGCCGCGCGTTTGCATTTCGCTACGCGGCGCGATTGTAGTGGACATGTTGTAAGCCTCCGTGTTCGTTCGCTAACTTCCGAGAAGGACTAGCCCGAACACAGAATACCGACCGCCTCAGGCATGGAATCGGACTCTTTGTATGTCAGTCTATTTTGTATATGGGGGACGAGGAATTGAGAGCCCAATTTGCTCCGCGAGTGATTCCGTTGCTTTGCGTACGGTGGATTCAGAATACATCTCTTCCCATTCCGCATCAGGGTCAATAGATGTTGTAATCCGTTCGCACGAAATAAGATACGCGACACGGAGACACAACCATCTGAGATGCTGCTCACGCATCATTTTTATATTACTGAACGTGTACCCAGCTTTTTCATGCGCGGTCTGGAGACGTTCCAACTCGGCACCAATCATGTGCGCGTCCCGCCGCTTTCGCCCGGCCATGAGCCGCTTCTTGGCATCGCTGCGGCGTTCCTTGTCTGCATACCAACGCTCTCCGGCTGGCACATCGAGGATCGGCGCGCGGCGTTCGTCTACGAGCCGGATTACATGATGCTCCCCGTCCAGCGGAACAGAGACGAACACTTCTTCCCGAGGGATGATCTCCCCGACCTCTGGTCGG
The DNA here is from genome assembly GCA_030947205.1 of Chloroflexota bacterium. Lineage (GTDB taxonomy): Bacteria > Chloroflexota > Chloroflexia > Thermomicrobiales > JALYUS01 > JALYUS01. The sequence continues at coordinate 11,642 of JALYXG010000107.1, read as the reverse complement.
CCCCCGTCATAGCCCATCCGGACTCCGAAATCGGCGGTGGTACAGTGCGGGATCAGCGCCTTATACATGCACCATCGGTGGATAGCCTCACGGCCGAAATCGGCCAATTCTCCACCGCCGGGGGTGGAGTCATCATAGTCTGTGGAGTCGCCGCGCGCGCGGCGGTAGTCTTTCGTGGTCATGAACATGTCGAGGCCGAATCCATTTGCAAGTGCGGCGACGGCATCGAAGTAGGCTTGCACCGGCGGCGTACGCAGGACGCCATACTGGAATCGGATGTGCCACCAGTGGATTTCCCATGGAGCAGCGGCGAGGGACGTGATTTCTTCATGATGTGTTTCCCACAATACTTGCAGATGTCGCGGGAACGCGGCATCGTTCGCGCATGTCTGCAAGTACGCCACTCTCAATGCACCGACCGATTCCCATTCCAAGCTCGCGAGTGGGCGGCGCGATGTGCGGTACGTGTGCGGCGCGTCCATCTTATTTACCACGTCCTGCAACCACTCCGCAAAGGCATCATCACTAATGTTATCGGGAATCCTGTACATATGAATGCCTCTCTGTCGTTCCGCTCTTCCTATGGGAACGCGGCGGGAACGGATAGCGCGGAAACGGGCGAATCTGCGCGAACGCATACGTTCTACCCATCGGTAGTTTACCGCATCGGGAAGCGTTCGTACAGGTTCGGCGGGAACCGCCCAAATCCGCGCCAGACGGGGCATTTTCGCCTTGCCAAGGAGAAGGTCGCGAGTTCGAATCTCGTCTTCCGCTCCATTTTTATGCCCGAAACCTCGCCCCGATTCTGTCCGCTGTAGGAATGCTATCGTGCATTGCGCTGTTCTACAAAGCAGTGATATGCATGATCGTGCCCGAAATGGGTGCATGTTGGTGGGAGGAAAATTTTTATGTCGGAACGACCGGAAATGAGTCGTGAGGACTTCATGGCCTTTATCCTCGATCACCGCGAGAAGCCGCGCAACAACCACGCGATGGACGCGCCGAGCGTCGAGGCAACCGGCGGCAATCCCGGCTGCGGCGATATCGTGACGGTCTACCTGAAGGTCGGGGACGACGACCGGATCGAGGACATCTCGTACGTCGGCGAGGGTTGCACGATCAGCCAGGCCGGGGCATCGTTCATGACCAGTCGGCTGAAAGGGAAGCCGATAGATGAGGTTGCGAATATGGGCTACGAGATTGTCACCGACACCTTCGGCCCGCAGGTGATGGCGACACGGCCCCGCTGCGCGACGCTGGCGCTCGGCACGATCAAGTCGGCAGTCAAGAAATATCGGGATGAAACGACACGGCGATCGCTCGATCCGCCCGCTGCCGCAGACGGCGACATGTCGTCGCCACATTGACGTGGACACGGCTTCGCATTATGCTCCATTTTGGTTGATTAAGTAGCCGCCACGTTGACGAAGCGCCAACACTCGGCTACCCTCCGTATTATTGAGTTTGTTGCGCAAGTTCGTTAACTTTATCGGTGGAACGTAAGGAGATGGGCTATGACGGCGACAGCGACGACCCCCGCGACGGACGTACTGGTTTCGACCGATTGGGTTGCCAATCATCTGAACGACCCGAAAATTCGCCTCGTCGAGAGCGATGAGGATATCCTGCTGTACGAAATCGGGCACATCGCTGGTGCAGTGATGATTGACTGGACGGCGGATTTGCAGGATCCGGTCGTCCGGGATTTCATCGGCCCGGAGCAGTTCGCGCAGTTGATGGGTCGCAACGGGATCGCGAACGACACGACGGTCGTCTTCTACGGCGACAAGAACAACTGGTGGGCGGCATACGCGTACTGGTTCTTTAAGCTGAACGGCCACGAAAACCTGAAGATCATGGACGGCGGGCGCGTCAAGTGGGAAGCCGAAGGGCGCGAGTACACGCGCGAAAAGCCGAACTACCCCGCCGCGCAGTACACACCGGGCACGTATCACCCCGAATACCGCGCGATGCGCGACGAGGTGCTCGGGTTTATCGGCTACGCGAACGGCGGGCGCGGTCAGAACGCGCAGGGTCCGCTGGTGGATGTGCGCTCACCGCAGGAGTTCTCCGGCGAACTGACGCACATGCCCGCCTATCCACAGGAGGGTGCGCTGCGCGGCGGGCATATCCCTGGCGCGAAGAGCATCCCGTGGGCGAAGGCAGTCGCGGAGGACGGCACGTTCAAACCGATCGCCGAACTGCGGGCGCTGTATGAAGGTCAGGGCATCACGCCGGATAAGGACGTGATAGCGTATTGCCGCATCGGCGAGCGCTCAAGCCATACCTGGTTCGTGCTGCACGAGCTGCTTGGCTATAAGAACGTTCGCAACTATGACGGCTCATGGACCGAGTGGGGCAACGTCGTCGGCGTGCCGATCGAGAAGTAAGGCCACGACATTCGGACTGCATAATCGAAATCGAAATCGAGCGGCGTGGACAATAATGTCCCGCCGTTCGCGCATTCGGTCGAGGTGACTTGCGGGCAGGCGCCGCGCCGCGCTATCATCATCGGCGCGGTGGCGTGAGACCACTGATCGTTTGCGGACACGATTGTTCAGCCGAGAGAAGGGAACGGGATACACTGTGAAATTGACCGCCGAGCGGCTCCCGGAAAGCCAGATCCGGCTCGAAATTATCTCCGATGAAGCTGAGTTCGCCACCGCGCTCGACAAGGCGTCGAAGCGGGTCGCGCAGCGCGTCACCGTGCCCGGTTTCCGCCGGGGCAAAGCGCCGCGCACACTCGTCGAGCGGCACGTCGGCCGCGCGATGATCGTGGATGAGGCGAACGGCGCGCTGATGGACGACCTTTACCGGCAGGCGCTCGAACAGGAAGACCTGGCGCCCGTCGCCCGCCCCTCGGTCGAGGTGCTGACGGAGGAACCGCTGTCGTTCCGCGTCGAAGTCGAGATTTCGCCGACCGCCGACGTGACGGGGTACGAAAATGTGCGCGTCGAATCGGAACATATCTCGGTCACCGATCAGGATGTGGACGACTACATCGAGCGACTGCGGGAAGACCAAAGCCCGTGGGTTGATCCGACGACGCCGCGCCCGGTACAGGAGGGCGATGAGGTCGTCGTGGACATCGCGGCCTTTGAGGGCGATGAGCCGTTCGATGAACCAACGACGGGTGCGACCTTCGTGCTTGGTCGGGACAATCTGCTCCCCCAGATCCGCGACATGATCGTCGGCGCGACGGTCGGCGAGCCGGTCGAGACGATTGTCACCTTCCCGGAGGCGAACGGCGAGGAAGACGAACGACCGATCCCCGAAACGCTGCTCGGCAAAATCCTCACCTACCGGATCACGGTGCAGAGTGCGAAGGAGCGCGAGTTGTTGCCGCTCGACGACGAGTTGGCCGCCTCGCTCGGTGGTCGCGCGATGACCCTCGCGGAGCTGCGCGCGGAAATCCGCAGCAACCTTCGGCAACAAGCCGAGATGCAGGCGCGCAACACGCTCGTCGCGAACATCATGGAGAAGTTGCGCGACGAGGTCGCCAAGGTCGAGGTTGGCCCCGCACTGATTGACCAGCAGACCCGCGAGGACGCGATGCAGCAGTTGCAGCAAATCGGCGGGATGGGCATTGATATCAACGAGATTTTTGGCAAGAACACCGGTGCTGTAGACAACTTCCTCGAACGAATCAAGCCGGAATCCGAGCGCCGCCTACGCAACACCCTGATCCTCCGCGAGATCGCCAAGAATGAGAACCTGGATGTTACGACGGAAGAGGTGCATGAGGAAGTACATCGGCTCGGCATGGAGCACAGCGTCCTCGATGACGAGCGCACCGTGGAGTTAATTACCGAAGACTTACGCGAGCGCAAGTTGCTCGAACGCGTCGTCGAGATCGCCACCGAGGGCAAGGGTGTTATTGACGATTCGCCGGAAAGCGCGTACACCCTGCCGCCAAGCGACGAGGCAGACGCCGAATCGAACGAGAGCATACCGGCGAATGAGGGCGCGACCGAGGAGCCACAGGCAACGGCTGACGCCGCCACCGTTGGCGCCGATGATACAGAAATTTCGCCCGATGACGATGCCACAGTGGTGGGAAATGCTGGTACAATAAACGAGGATGGGACACTGCCCGCGACCGACGCGCCAGCGAACGCCGGTGAAACGCCGAAACCCGCGTAACATCGGACGTACCCGCCCGTTAACAGCTAATGGAAGGAACCTGAGATGCATACAGGACTTGACGTGCAGAACATTATCCCGGCGGTCGTCGAAAGTACGAATCGCGGCGAACGCTCGTGGGACATTTATTCCCGCCTGCTGCGCGACCGCATCGTCTTCGTCGGCACGCCGATTGACGCGCAGGTGGCGAACGTCTTCATCGCGCAGATGCTCTTCCTCGATTACGAGGACCCGGAGCGCGAAATCAAGGTCTACATCAACAGCCCCGGCGGCGAAGTCTATGCCGGCCTCGCGATGTACGACACGATGCAGATGATTCGCTCCGATGTTTCGACCTACTGCATGGGCATGGCGGCGAGCATGGGCGCGGTGCTGCTGTGCGCCGGGCAGAACGGCAAGCGGTATGCGCTGCCGAACTCGCGCGTCTTGATCCATCAGGGATCGGGTGGCTTCCGGGGTAATGTGCCGGACATTGACATCGCCGCGCGCGAAACGATCAATGTCGTCACGCGCCTTGTCGAGATCATGGCGAGTCATAGCAATCAACCATTCGACAAGGTGAAGCGCGATACGGAGCGCGATTATTACATGGGCGCTGAAGAAGCGAAGGATTACGGTCTCATTGACGAAATCCTCCTGCCTCAGCCGAAGAAAGTCGCGGGAGCGTTGGTGGCTTAGCGCACCCAATGGGTGCGCGTTGTCCCCGTGGCGCCGACGTGCGTGCGGGCGGATGAGGAGCGTTTCGGGATGGCAGGTACGCGGGGAACCAGTAATAGTGGGGGCGGGAGTCGCATGCAGTATCGTTGCTCCTTTTGCGGTAAAGGGCAAGACGAAGTCAAACGGCTGATTGCGGGGCCGGGTGCGGTCTATATCTGCGACGAATGCGTCGAACTCTGCCGCGAGATCATCGAGGAAGAGGACGTGCCCACGCCAAAAGTCCAACCTTCCTTCGCCGGTATCTCGACGCCGAAACGCATTCACGAACAACTCTCGCAATATGTGGTCGGCCAGGACATGGCAAAGAAAAGTCTCGCCGTCGCCGTCTACAACCATTACAAGCGCATCACGGCGGGTGCGGAGCCGAACAATGATGTCGAGTTGCAGAAAAGTAATATCCTGCTCGTCGGCCCGACGGGCTGCGGCAAGACCTACCTCGCGCAGACGCTCGCCAAAATCCTCGATGTGCCCTTCTCGATTGCCGATGCGACCGCGCTCACCGAAGCCGGCTATGTCGGCGAGGATGTCGAGAATATCCTGCTCCGGCTGATCCAGAATGCCGGCGATGTCGCTCGTGCCGAGACAGGCATCATCTACATTGACGAGATTGACAAGATCGCGCGCAAGTCGGACAACCCCTCGATCACGCGCGATGTTTCCGGTGAGGGTGTGCAGCAGGCGCTCCTCAAGATCATCGAAGGCACGACCGCAAATGTGCCGCCGCAAAGCGGTCGCAAGCACCCGCATCAGGAATATATTCAGATTGACACGCGCAACATTCTCTTCATCTGTGGTGGCGCGTTCGAGGGCTTGGAAGACATCATCGCCCGCCGGATGGATTCGAAGCACTCGATGGGCTTCATGGGTATCGGCAGCAACCAGACGAAAAACGCGCAAGAGAATCTGCTGCGGCATGTCACGCATGATGACCTGCTTAAATACGGCCTGATCCCGGAGTTCGTTGGTCGTTTGCCCATCACGGTCAGCCTCGACCAACTCTCGCGTAGCGAGCTGATCCGCATTCTCACGGAGCCCAAAAACGCCGTCATCAAGCAGTATCAGCGCCTCTTTGGGCACGACAATGTCGAGTTGTCCTTCACGGAGGATGCGCTCGAAGAGATCGCCACGCAGGCCGAGAAGCGCAAGACCGGCGCGCGCGGGCTGAAGACTGCGATTGAATCGTTGCTGCTCGATGTGATGTACGAGATACCGTCGCTCGACAATGTGCGCAAGTGCGTCGTCAATGGCGAGACCGTGCGTAACGGCAAGCAGCCGATCCTGATGACGCTCGGTGGCCGGGAACTGGAACTCGAAGACACCGTCGCGTAAGTCACCGTACAGCGAATGCAAAGAAATGACCGGGCAGCATGCCCGGTCATTTCATGTGTTGAGCAATACGTTTCTGTGGAGCGAGGTGGCAGGCATATGGCACATCGCGGCCCCTTATTTTATTTTCCGGCGGGCGCGACGGCAAGACCTTCACGATCCTCGTCTTCCGCGCCGCCTTCGTTGTTTCCGCCGCGTTCTTCCTCGCCAGAATTCGGGCCGAAAGTATTTGGGCCGCCCTGATAGCCGCGCACGCTCGAACCATACGGCCGAGGTGCGTATCCAGCGGTGGGCGGCGTGCGCGCAGCGGGGACGACGCCCTCAGGACGGGCATATCCCTGTCGTGGCGGCAAGTCGGCGCGGGCAAACTGTGCGACGTTCGCTTCGAGGTCAATGAACTGGTCGGCGATGTCCATCAGGTCGGTCGCGGCCTGGCGGGGCGTTGCGGCGACCTCGACACGTAAGCCGGCATTCTGCGCTGCGTCCACGAGGTTGACGAAATCGCCATCGCCGCTGACGACGATCGCGACATCAATGTGCGGCGCCTGGGTCAGGAGATCAATTGCCAATTCCATGTCGAGATTCGCCTTGGTACTGCCATCTTCGAAGCGGCGGAGCGCCTTGGTCTTGACGCGGAAACCGTTGCGCTTGAGCCAGGTGATGAAACTGTGGCTGCTCTCGTCTTCCGGGTTGTAGCCGAGGTAGGCGTAGGCGCGGTGCAGGCGGCGACCGGAGGTGAGGAAGTCGAGCAAGCGCGCGTAATCAATGCGGATGCCCATATCCCGCGCCGCGAAATACAGGTTGGACATATCGAAGAAAATCGCGATCCGGTCGGATTCATCATGCCTTCTCGATGCACGCATAAAGAAACCCCTTTCAATCAGCAAGTCTGCAAAGTGACTCCATCGGGCAATGCCCGACGGCTACGCAAATCGGTGGTCGGCGCCGCCATTTCGGCCCGGAACATGTGGTGATAGTGTAGCACGCGTTCATCTACTGAAACAAACGATACGCTCTACGCCTATGCGCCCTTTGCGGCGATCAATGCGCGCCATGCGTCGTCGAGGCCGTCGTCGCTCACCGCGTAGAAGGTACGGATGTCGCCACCGTTGTCACGGAGTGTGAGTGTATAGCGCCGCACACCATCTCGTTCAGCGCTTCCCCCATAGCCCAACCGCTCTTCCCAGAGAATCGCGTCGGGATGAGCCTGCTGGTTCTCGCGCTCGATGATCGCCTGACGCCAGAGCCGTCGCGAGGATTTTTTCGTCACGTTGTCTGCAGCGCGACCGCTTTTCAAGTCGCGCATCGAGTAATATCGCTCGCCGTCGCGATCCTCAACCGCGAGGATTTCCACGCCGGTTGTCGGTACAGGAGGAATGCTATCGCCATTGGGCCTGGCGGTGGGTACCGGCGTGTCTTCCGATGCCGAGGTCGGTTTTGTCACTTCAGCGGCGGGCACGTCGGCGGTCGGTGCCGCAATCGGTTCCGCCACTGCGGCGATCACTTCGCCCGGCGCTTCGGGCGCGGTGGCGATCATTTCCGCAGGAGTATCCGATGGCGTCGCGGCCTTTCGCGAACGCCTGCGCGGTCGCGGCTTCGGTGCGTCGGTGGCTGACGGCTCGACCGCCGCTATCGTCTCGACGGGGACTGTTGCCAGGTCATCGGGGGAGGCCGGCGGGGTGATACCGGCGTCGGTGGCGACAGCAGCAATCGGCTGCTCCGATTCGGTGATTGTCGTGGGCGTTTCAGGGATGTCCAAAACGTACACGATTGGCGCTGCCTCCGGCTCGGACGGCGATGATGGGGATGCCTCCGCTTCCGGTTGCGGTTGTTCTGTTGGCGGTCGGCGTCGAGACCGACGGCGACGCGGTGCGCGCCGTTCTTCCGACTCGGCCTCTGCCTCAGCCTCGACCTCGACTATTTCCGCCTGGGGTTTATCGCGCGCTTCTTCCGGTGTCGCGTCGTCCGACTCCGTCTCCGACTCGTCATCGTCATCAACGGTCTGACGCGGCGCCGTCCACGCGCGAATGCCGTTCGGTTCGGTCACGGTTTGCGGTGCGATGTCGGCCGCCTCGCGCACGAGTTGAACGATCTCATCGCGGAGGGCGACGACGGAAGCGGTCTCCTGGCGGACGAAGACCTGCCCCGCGTCGGTCGCGTACGGGGTGTTGAGGCCCTTCGGCACCGTGACGATCAGGACCGGCTTGCCCCCACTGCTCTCGACCTCCACCGTCACATCGAGCTTTGGCACGACGCTGCGCGCGATAGCGTCGCCCAGACCACGCGCGGCCTCCTCGGCATTCGGCACGCCGACGACAGCCTGCGCGGAACTTGCGCTCACACCGACATAGATGATGCCACCGTTCGTGTTGGCGAAGGCGACAACATCTTTGGTGATCGGTCGGTACCGGCTACGGCGGCTGCGCACCTGCTCGTGAAAGGATTGCCCGATCGTCGGGCCTTGTTCTCGCGCGGCCTGAATGGCATCCTGCGACGCGGCGACGGACGAATGCGCGGGGCGGATGCGGCTGAACTCTTCGGAAGCGAACAAGGCTTTGAGCGCCGCAAACGACCGCTCCGGCAGTTGCACATCGGTCGCCCGGTCGCCGACGCCGAGGTCGGTGTCGCGGTGCGCCCCATCGCGGGAAAGCCGGTGGGCGTCGGAACCCTGAATCGCGTGCATCCGGCGTGGATACTCGGGCCGGGAGCCATTGAAGAAACTCGCCGTTCCCCGCCGCGTCGCGTCGTCCAGATCGGTGACTTCGAGGGCGTGGATATACTCGGACTGCGTGTAGGCGACTTTGGTCGGGCCACCGAAGCGGAAATTCTGCATCGCGACACCGTGCGCCGCATTCACATGCGCGGGGATGACGAGGCCACCATGCTCGTTAATCACTTCGTACGCCGTCAGCACGTCGGCGATCCCGTTGACCTGACCGCTGCCCGTCTCCATCTGGTCTTCCGGGATGTTCAGGGTCATCAGGAGATATTCGAGCCGCCGGACGGTCGTTTCCGGCGGGAAGATGCCGAGAATGTGAAAGCCATACGCGGCGGTGAACTCGAATCCGGGCAGGATGAGTAGCTTCTCCTGCAAGCGGTGGTATTCGTCGAGGATTTCCTTTTCGGCGGGCGTTAGCCGGTCGAGTTCCGCAAGCAGTTGCAGGTCCTCGACCTCGCGTCGCATCGCGGCGATGCCGCTGACGCTGTTGTGGTCGGTAACGGCGACGACATCAAGGCCGCGCTCGTCCGCCGTTCGGAGGATTTCGAGATAGGTGGCCGAGAGGTCCTGGTAATCCGCCGATGCCGGGGTATGCAGATGCAGATCCATCCGGTACCACGCCATTTCCTGCGGATCGCGCGTCTGCTGACCGCGTCCGCCCCGCCCGCGTCGTGAACGTGCCATTGTCCTATCAATCACTCCTGGTACGGGCGCGCAATGACGTGCCCAAGCGGAAAATCATCCTCGCGCCGATTGTCGCATAGGCACGATGGATGGGCAAACCACGCGATTCCGGCGCGCGACACAGGGACGCACGTACGGTAAAGTACGCGCGGGACTTGGCGCGTGTCGGCGGCGAATGAGGTGGACATGAGCGACCGTTCGATTGATTTGCACTCCTTCCTCGAACAACTGGCGTCGAACGCGCCGACGCCGGGCGGTGGCGCGGCATCGGCATACGTCGGTGCATTGGGCGCGGCGTCGGTGGCAAAAGTTGCCGCCGTCAGCGTCGGCAAGCCGAAATTCGCGGCGCACGACGCTGATTTGCGCGCGCGGCTCGATCATCTCTTGGTGTTGCGCGACCGTTTCCTCGCGCTGGCCGACGAAGACGCGGCGGCGTTCGCGGCGTTTATGCAGGCGTACCGGCTGCCGAAGGCGACCGACGAGGAGCGGACGATGCGAGCAGCAGCCGTGCAGGAAGGGATGCGGCAAGCGGCAGCAGTGCCGCTGCGGATCATGGCGGCGGCCCACGAAGTCCTCGATGCGGCGGAGGCGATTGCCGTCACGGGGAACCCGAACGCGCTCGGTGATTGCGGGGCGGGCGCGGCGATGGCGGTAGCCGCGATGCGGGTCTCGCTTCTGAATGTCACCGCGAACATCGCCGGGCTGGTAGATGGCGCGGAAGTCGCGGGGTATCGCGCGCAACTGCACGATTTGATGGACGGTGTGGCCGAACGCGAGCGGGCGTTGCTCAACGCGATCCGCCGCCGTCTCGCTGGTGAAACCGAATGACCTCAGTCCGGACGCTATCAACGGACGCGAGACACGCGGGCGCACAGATGATGCTCGGCAAGCCCGTCGCGGCGGCGATCATTGAGGAGCTGCGCGCAGACGTCGCGGCATTTGTGGAGCGCTACGGTTACGTACCAACGCTCGCGGTGATGACCGTCGGGCCGACGCCGGCCGCCGAGCGATATACCGAAACACTGCGGAAACAATCGGCGGCGGTCGGGCTGGCATTCGAGCGGGTTGCCCTCGATCCCGACGCCGACGAACTCACGGTACGGGCGCAGATCGTCGAGCTCAATCACCGTCCACAGATTGCCGGCGTGCTCGTGCAGATGCCCTTGCCCGCTCACCTTTCGCCAACTATCGTCGGCGAAACGCTCGATCCGTATAAGGATGTGGACGGCATCACACCGACGAATGCGGGCAACCTTTCGCTCGGTTTGCCGGGGCTGTTCCCCAGCACGCCGCTCGGTGGTGTCGCTCTCCTGACACATTATGCGATCTCGCTCGCGGGGAAACACGCGGTGGTCGTCGGTCGCTCCAATGTCGTCGGTAGGCCGCTGGCCCAGTTACTGCTCCGCGAGGACGCGACGGTGACGATCGCGCATTCGCGTTCGACCGACCTCGCGGACCTGACGCGTCGCGCCGATATTCTCGCGGTCGCGGTCGGGCGGGTCGGCTTCATCGTGCCAGAGATGGTGAAGCCCGGCGCTGTCGTCGTGGATTTCGGCACGAACTTCACGGCAGACGGCCTACACGGCGATGTTGCACCGGAAGTCGCAACCGTTGCCTCCGCCTTCACACCGGTGCCGGGCGGCACGGGGCCGGTCACGAACGCGATCCTGCTCCGCAATACCCTGCGCGCCGCGCGCGAAACAATGGCCGTCCGCAGCCACCTCCGCCTATCTGACGAAGACCGGATCGAAACCGGGGAGAACCGCAGAGGCGCAGAGAACGCAGAGATCACAGAGAGGGAATGAGATACTGGAGAAGAAAAACTATTGCCTCCGTTTCCTTTGAATTCTTTGTGTCCCTATCTCTGCGTTCTCTGCGGTTCTCCCCGGTTTCGATTATGCTGCGTTGTAGTGGAAGGAAACGTATGATGGCTGCTGTTCCCAGCGACATTGCGATTGCACAGGCTGCGACGCTTCGACCGATTACGGAGATCGCCGCCACGCTCGGCCTCGGTGACGACGACATCGAGTTGTACGGCAAATACAAAGCGAAG
>JALYXG010000095.1 GCA_030947205.1 Chloroflexota bacterium | reverse complement strand
CCGGTTCCACATACTCGCCGGTCTGGCGGAAGCCGAGGATGTCGGTCAGCACAAACGCGGTCGGCGCGAGCGTGCGGACGGCGAGTGAGACGGAGTCGAAGCCGCGAATCGCCATCTCCGGTGGCACCGGGCTTTGCTGCCACGGCTCGCTATTCGAAAGCGCGCCACCGTCATCCACCAAGGCGAGGGACTGGCCTTCCGGGTCAGCAAAGGCGATTTGGTCGCGACCATACGGCGTGGTGATGCCGCTGTGCGGCACGCCGAATGCGCTTAATCGCTCATCCCACCAGTCGAGGGCGGCACGACTTGGCACGCGGAGCGCGGTCGTCATCGTCGTGCCGACACCGGGGCGCGTCGGGCCGGCCTGCGGCCAGTCAAAGAAGGTCATGTCCGTGCCGGGGCTACCGACGCCGTCCGCATAGAAGAGATGGTACGCCGAGACGTCATCCTGATTGACTGTCTTCTTGACGAGGCGCATGCCGAGCGCCTGTGTGTAGAACGCGACGTTGCGGGAGGCATCCCCCGTCACCGCCGTCACATGATGAATACCGCTGAGTTCCATTTTTCGTCCTCCAATCGGTCTCAATGTATCCGTGGTAGCGTAGGCTTGAGCCTGCGTCCCTATCTCAGAACGCAGGCTGACGCCTACGCTACCAATCTTTTCGCCATCCACTGCCGAGCCGCGTCGAGGTCGCCCTGTGTCAGGTTGTGGCCGCTCGCCTCCCAATGATGCGTGACGGTTGCCCCGGCCTGTCGCAGGAGCGCCACTAGTCGTTCCACATCGGCCACGGGCACGATGGGGTCCTGCCGCCCCGAGCCGATAAAGACGGGGACGCGGGCGAGGTCAGGCAGTGTTTCCGGTATCAGCGGCGCCATCGGGCGAAAAAGGACCGCCGCCGCGAGCGTTTCCGGGCGCAGGAGCAGCATGCTCGCCGCGATATTCGCGCCATTGGAGAAGCCGACGGCGATCACGCGCGCCGGATCGAAACCGTATTGCACGGCGGCGTCCGCGACGAAATCGGCCAGTTCATGCGTGCGCAGCGTCAGATCGTCGAGATCGAAGACGCCTTCCGCAAGGCGGCGGAAGAAGCGGGGCATTCCTTGCTCCAGCACCGTGCCGCGTGGGCTGAGAAGGGCCGCCTCGCCGTCCAGCGCCCGGCCAAGGCCGAGCAAGTCCGTTTCGTTCCCGCCTGTGCCGTGCAGCAGGAGCAGCGTCGGCGCTCCTGCCTTACCAGGGATGAATTGGTGAATGTATTGTGCGTTCGCAGCACTCTCGCTCATGAATCGCTCTTTTCCGTTGGAACAGCTCTCAGTCGAAGGCGTGTGTTTAGAACTAAACTCATTGTCGCGCCATTTATTCCAGCGAGCGATCCAGCGCGCGGAGGAGGCGGAGCAACTGACTCCGTTCGTCCGGTTCGAGCGCGCTGAAACGTGCCGCAATCCGCGCTTCGTGGGCGGGCACGACGGCTGCAAAAAGGCGTTGCCCTTCAGTCGTCAGGGAGAGCGCATTCGCCCGCCCCGCGTGGCAGCGCGCGATCAGCCCGCGCTGCTCCATCTTGCCGAGGAGTTGCGAAACATTCCCCTTCGTGACGAGCAGGCGATTCGCGAGTTCCTGCTGGGTAATCCCCGCGCTCCGACCAAGCTGCGCGATCACATCGAACTGCGCCGCGCTCAACCCGTGGGCGGCGAATTCCGCCGCCGCCGCCCGATTCATTTTCTGGAATACGCGCGCGAGACGCACCCAAGCCAGAACGGCGGTCGTGTCGGCACGTTTGCCCGCGCCCGGTCGCGTATCACTCATGCCCATAGTTTAGGCCTAAACTATGGGCATGTCAAGGGTCGCTTTCTGCGGCCGAGCGCCTATCGGGAGCGACGGAAATGACTTCCATCGGGTGAACGTACGTATCGCGGAATAGGAACCGGTGGAACCTTGTTTCATTCTTTAAGATTTGTCTTGACAGCAGGACGAATCTGTTTATTCTATGGAATTGCGTCTCCTGTATTGGGATGCGGCAGATCGGTGTTTTGGTTCGGTCATGGGTGCGGAACGGTTCGCGCGCCAGGAGGAAATGCACGGCATGGGCACAGGTACGGTCAAGTGGTTCAATCCGACAAAGGGCTTTGGTTTCGTGACGCAGGACGACGGCGGCGCCGATCTTTTTGTCCATCGGCGTGAAGTGCGCGAACCGTTCGACGGCATCTTGACGGAGGGAGACAAAGTCTCCTTCGAGGAAACGATGACGCCGCGCGGCGCGGCGGCGTCGAATGTCGTACGCGAGGGGATCGCCAGCAATCGCGACGCGGGACTGAAGGGCGTCGTGCGGCGCTTCTCCTCGGAGAAGGGCTATGGCTTCATCACGCTCGACGGCGGGCAGGATGTCTTTGTCCATCGCGATCACATCCGCGGCGGCATGCTTCAGGAGGGCGACCGCGTCGCGCTCGACACGATTGACACGCAGAAGGGCCCGGCGGCCCGCAATGTCACGGTCGAGGGCGGCGCCGAAGGCGTCGTCACCGAAGACTGGGGCGATGTCAGCGGCATGGAAGAGTACAGCGACTATACGCCTTCCAGCCGCCGTTTCTAATCATCGCGGCACAAACAAGCGAAACGCCCCGGCACTCTTGCCGGGGCGTTTCGCTTTGGGCCTTACGACGCCGTCGCCTGATATTTCCCGACGATTTCGTGCCCGGAATCGCGCCCATGCAGGGTGATCTGCCAGAATCCCGCCGAGCCGAATGAGGTCGAGATCGTCGCTCGGCCCGTGGACGATGCCGTTACCGAATCGAGCGGTGTGACGGTTGCGGTCGAATCGGGCGACGTCACCCAGGCGACGACCGTTTCTCCCGCGTTGAAACCCGTCGCGGTATAGGTGACGATCGTGCCGACCGTCGCCTTTACTGGCACACCCGCAGACGGCGAGGTGAACGTAGAGGCGGGCAACGACGGAATTGTCGTGCCGCCCGTCGGGTCCGTCACCGTATAGCGACCGATAATCTCGTGCGCGGAGTCGCGCCCATGCGCGGTGACCTGCCAGTTTCCTGCAGTCGGGAATGTTGCCTGAACTGTGAATCCTCCCGTACCGTCAGCGTGTATGCCAGGAAGCGGTGTCACGGGAGTAGAATCGGTCGCGGGCGGAGTCATCCAGAGCGAAATGCTCTCCACCGCATTGAAACCCGCGCCCGAAAACGTTACCGGCGTGCCAATGCTCGCGGCGGTCCCATTGAACCCGACACCGCTCGTCGCGCCCGCCGCAGGCGGCACGCCAGTGATCGGCCCACTGACGGGCGGCACTGTCGCGCCCACCGTACCGACCGTGAAGGCGGTGATGATTTGGTGTCCACTCGTCACCCCATGAGCGGTTACCTGCCATTGGCCCGCTGACGGGAAGGTGACGGAGGTCGTGAATGCACCGGTATTGTCTGCCTGTAGGTTCGGCAACGCAGTCGGAACGCCACCGCCGGGCGGGGTTTCCCATGCCGCAATCACTTCATTCGCGCCAAATCCGTTGCCGGTGAAGGAAATCGGAGCGCCGATCGCGACCTGCGGCGTATTGGCCGACGGCGCGCCACCCGGTGACGCCGTAACGGGCGCCGCCGGAACCGTTCCGGTCGTCGTACCCGTCGTTGGGCCGGTCGTCGCGCCAGCCGTGTAGCTGCCAACGAATTCCTTGCCGCTGTTGATGCTGTGCGCCGTCACCTGCCATTGGCCTGCCGATGGGAAGGAGACGGAGGTGGTGAAGCTGCCGGAACCATCCGTCTGCACCCCCCCCAGTGTTGTATACGTGCCATCCGGCCCGATTTGCCAGACAGAGAGTGATTCGTTCGGCGCGAAGCCATTGCCGGTGAAATTCACCGACGCGCCGATTGCTACCGGCGTCGGTGCCGTGCTGCCCGTCGTCGTATCCGCCACCACCGCTGCGGGCATGGCGAGAACGAGCGCGATCACAAGTCCGAGGCCTAGAAAAATCAACCGTCCGTAGCGACGCCGTTGGCGCATGATGCTATTCCCCCTACTCTTGTCGCCCACCCCACATTGTCATAAGAGTGTAGCAAAGATCGGTCAATATTACCAATACATTGCATATGCGGACAGTACGTACAGCGCAGATGGTATGCAGGAGCGGGGCACATCCTCAAAACGCAGGCTCAAGCCTACGCTACCGGAAGCGCTGCGGCGTAGGCACAAAGAAAATCGCACCGCTCTCTGTAAGAGCGGTGCGCGGCGAAAACGGTGCGGGACGCTTAGGAAACGGTGTAGCGGGTCACGACATCCTTGCCGGAGGTTTGACCGTGCGCGGTAACCTGCCACGCGCCGGCGGCCGGGAAGGTGATCTGAATCGTCACCGTGCCATCCGCCGCCGCTTGCGCGGAGCCAATCTGGGCGACGCTCGCATCCGGCGCGGTGACCGACGCGGAAACGGTCTCATTCGCCGTGAAGCCGCCAATTGTAAATGTCACCGCCTGGCCGACGGTCGCTGTGCCAGTACCGGGGGCCGGGGCCGCGACTGGCACCGGTGCGGGTGCAGGTGCGGGGGCCGGTACGGGGTTGGTGACGATGCCAGGGCCGTACACATACCCGGGACCGTTCACGAAGCCGGAGCCGAAATAGCCCGCACCCGGGCAGGAGTTGTAATAATAGCCCGTGTCGAAGTAGGAGCACGGACCGAGGCGCGGATACGACGGGACGAAGCCCGGCGGCGTACCCGCAGTCGCCCCAACGTCCGCGAGGACGGTGATCCCCGTTAGTTGCCCGCTCGCCTTGACACGGAAAACCGACGGCTGATAGTAGACCTGCGCCGTGAATCCGCCAATCGCGTTCGCCGTCACATCGGGGAAGTAGGCGTTCTGATTGTCGGTCGTGAATCCGGAAAGCGTCACCTTCTCGCCGGGGCCGAAGCCATTGCCGACGAGCGTCAGCGCCTTCTGTCCATTCGCGTTACTGAACTGCACCTGCAAGCCGGAAGCGCCCACCGCCTGCGGCGCGACTGTCACCAATGCGAGCAGCACACCAAAGACGAGCAGCGCGGGCCAGACACGTAATCGTTGACGTAGCATACCGTGGTCTCCTTCCCATGATCCATACGAGCGATTCCGAACCTTTGTATGTACACTATATCATGCCGCGAAAGATGGCGGCGGGAGAGATTGCGACATTCTGTGGCGGGAATCGTTGGTTCCCTCGTGATCGCTCACGCCACTTTCCCGCGATCACGTTGCCGTGCGATACTTGCCGCCGCGAATCAATGCGCGGGCGGGAAGGGAGCGGGGCGATGATGGCGGAAAATGCCGGGCGGATGATACGGGACGACGTGCCGGGCGGGGCGTCAGCGGTGGCGGCGCACGCGCACGCGCCGCGCGTGTAGGACCAGATGTCCTGGCGACGCAGTCGTCCGCCCGCGTCGCGCGAGGACGCGCCCGCGATCACCGACGATGAGGCGCTCGTCCGCGCCGCGCAACGGGGCGATGTGGATGCCTACAACCGCCTCGTGCGCACCTACGAGCGGCAGGCGTATGCCGTCGCGCTCCGGCTGCTGAGGCGACCCGAACTCGCGGAAGACGCGACGCAGGATGCCTTTATCCAGGCGTATCGCGCACTCGATACCTTCCGGGGCGGCTCATTCCGCGCCTGGCTGCTGCGGATCGTCACCAACCGCTGCTACGACATGCTCCGCTCCACCACCCGCCGCGCCGCTGATTCGCTCGACGATCAGATGTTCGAGGTCGAGCCGCACTGGAGCAGCATCGCCGCGCCAGATGACCCGGTCGCACGCGCGACGCAGGCGGAACTTGGACGATTGCTCGAAAGCGCGCTCGGCGCACTGCCGGACGATCAGAAACTGACCGTCGTCCTGTGCGACGTGCAGGGATACGCATACGAGGAAGCGGCGGAGATCATGGGCGTCGCACTCGGCACAGTGAAGTCGCGCCTCAGCCGGGCGCGGGCGACGCTGCGCGACGCGCTCCGAGGTCAGGAACAATTCGCGGAGTATCTCCGTTTCTTTTCTGACCGTCCATGAATGGCGGGCCAATGTGTTGTTCGACGGGGAAGGTCGCGACGCAGGGAGAAGATAGTACGAGGGTCTTACTATGACGATTCCATCCGGGGGAATGCCCGCACCAATTGATGACGAACTGTTGTCGGCCTACCTCGACGGGCAGATTTCGCCCGCCGAACGCGATACCGTGGACGTGGCGATTACCGCCGATCCCACCGTGCGCGCCCGCGCCGCCGATCTCCGGGCGACCGTCGCGCTTCTCCACGGCCTGCCGCAGCCCGCGCCGCGCCGCACATTTATCCTGACACCGGAGCAGGCGGCGGCGATCCGCCCGGTGCGCGTGCCGTGGATCACGCGCCTGTTTCCCACCGTCGCCGCCGTGAGCGCGGTCGCCGCCGTGCTCTGCCTGATGCTCGTCGCCGGTGACCTCGCGACGGGCGGCTTCAGCACGAAGCAACCGGCAGCGGTCAGGACGCGCCCCGCCGTTGAATCGGTTTCCGATGCAACCACGACACGCGTGACCGCCGCTGCCGCCGCGACCACAGCGGCAGTCACGTCGGGCGGTATCGCAGCGTCGGGCGCATCCAGTGCGACGACGGCCCTGCCCGCCCCAGCGGCAGCAGCGGCTCTTCCGGCCGCTACAGTCGCCGCAGGCTCGGTTGCGTCGGCGCGCAGCACGGGCGCACCGCCTCCCGGCGCGGCGATCATCATCCCGAGCGCCGTCGCGCCTGCCGCGACACCGACGATCGTCGCGAATGTCCAACCGCCCCCGCCGACCGTTAGCGCCGCGCCGTCCGGTGGCGCGACGGTGGCGAAAGAGACGCATCGCGTGCCAGTCGCCCTCGTGCGCGTTGGGGAGATTGTGCTGGCCCTCCTCGCTATCGCCGGCATCGCGCTCGTCATGCTCGGCCGACGCGGCAAGATGCGGTCTAGGTAGAGAGGGAATCGAACCACCAATACTGCCCAGAGGGTACCCGCAAGAACGCCAAGAGAAGAAAGCAAAAAGTGATTCTCGTTTTCTCTTGGCGTCCTTGGCGTCTTGGCGGTTCGATTCCGACTGCTACTCCCAGGTCAGCGAAGAGGCGGACTGGTATTCGGTGACGCGCGTCTCGAAGAAATTCTTTTCCTTGCCGAGGTCCATCGTCTCGCTCATCCACGGGAAGGGATTGGGCGAGCCGTACTGGGCCGCCAAACCGATCCGCTCCAACCGGCGATCGGCGATGTGTTGGACGTACTGGCGGAACAGGTCGCCGTTGAGGCCGAGGATGCCGTTCGGCAGGCAGTCCTCGGCGTAGGCGATCTCCAACTCCACCGCCTGCCCGACGATAGCGATGATGTGCGCCCGGAATTCCGGTGTCCAGAGTGCCGGGTTCTCCTCCTTGATGCCATTGATCAAGTCAATACCGAAGTTGAGGTGCGTCGTCTCGTCGCGCAGGATGTACTGGAACTGCTCGCCGATCCCCGTCATCCGGTTACGGCGCTGGAAGGAGAGGATCATCACGAAGCCGGTGTAGAAGAAGATGCCCTCCATGATGAGGTAGTAGCCGATCAGGTTTTCCAAGAGTTTCTGTGCGCCGTCAAATGTCTCCGTCGAGAAATTCGGGTCGAGGACGGCTGCCGTCAGGTCCATCTCAAAGGCGTCCTTGCGCGCGATGGCGGGCACTTCGTGGTACATGTTGAAGACTTCGCGCTCGTCCAGTCCGAGGCTTTCGACGATGTACAGGAACGTGTGCGTGTGTACTGCCTCCTCGAACGCCTGTCGGAGCAGGTACTGGCGGCACTCCGGGTTCGTGATGTGCTTGAAGAGGGCGAGGACGAGGTTGTTGCCGACCAGGCTTTCGGCGGTCGAGAAGAAGCCGAGGTTGCGC
>JALYXG010000088.1 GCA_030947205.1 Chloroflexota bacterium | reverse complement strand
CGTGGCGGAACATGGGCCTCGCCGCGACGCGCCACATCGGCAAGATTCGCATCCACCCGAAGAACCCGGACATTGTCTACGTCGCGGCGTTCGGCCACGCGTGGGGAACAAACCCGGAGCGGGGCGTCTATCGCTCCACAGATGGCGGCGAGACGTGGGAACTCGTGCTGCACAAGAGCGACCGCGCCGGATCGCACGACATCGCGATGGACCCGAACAACCCGCGCATCATCTATGCCTCCATCTGGCAGGCGCAGCGCTACCCGCACCAACTGATCAGCGGCGGCGAGGATTCGGGCCTCTGGAAGACGACCGATGGCGGCGATACGTGGACGGAACTGACGCGCAAGCCCGGCTTGCCGACGGGCATCCTCGGCAAGATCGGCATTGCCGCGTCGCCCGCCCGCCCGGATCGCGCCTGGGCGATTGTCGAGGCGGAGGACGGCGGATTGTTCCGCACCGACGATGGCGGCGAAACGTGGGAGCGCGTCAGCGATGCGCCCTTCCTCCGCACCCGCGCCTGGTACTACTGCCACCTGATCGCCGATCCGCAGGACGCGGAGACGGTCTGGGGCCTCGATTACGGCGTCTGGAAATCCACCGATGGCGGGCGGAACTTCACACAGTACCCGTCGCAGCACGGCGACGAGCATGACCTCTGGATTTCGCCGCACAATACGCAGATCATGATTAAGGGCGACGACGGCGGCGCGTGCGTGACGTACACCGGCGGCGCGTCGTGGTCCACGCTCTACAACCAGCCGACCGCGCAGTTGTATCATGCGACGACGGACGACCGTTTCCCCTACCGCGTCTACGGCTCGCAGCAGGACAATTCGGCGATCTCGGTGCCGAGCATGTCGGTCGAGGGGGCAATCCACGAGCGCGACTGGTTCGAGCCGGGCGGCGGTGAGAGCGGCTACATCGGCGTCAAGCACGACGACCCCGATTTGGTCGTCGCCTCCGGCCCGATCGGCCCGCGCGCCTTCAACGATCGCATGCACCTCTACAACCACCGTACCGGGCAGCGGCGCAACATCACCGTCTGGCCCGAATTGTACGGCTGGGCGCTCGGCGCGGGAGATTTGAAGTACCGCTTCCAGTGGACCTTCCCGATCTTCTTCTCGCGGCATGACCCAAACACCCTCTACGTCGCCGGCAACCGTGTCTTCCGCTCCACCGACCTCGGCACGACGTGGGAGCCGATCAGCCCCGACCTAACGCGCAACGATCCGTCGCGCCTCCAATCCTCCGGCGGACCGATCACGCGGGACAACACCGGCGCGGAGGTTTATTGCACGATCTTCGCGCTCGCTGAGTCGCCCCATAAAGCGGGCCTCTTCTGGGCGGGCAGCGACGACGGCCTCGTCCACATTTCCGAGGACGACGGCAAAACGTGGACGAACATCACGCCACCCGATTTGCCGGAGTGGGCGCTGATCTCGATCATCGAACCCTCACCGCACGATCCTGCGACCGCCTACGTCGCGGCGACGCGCTACAAGAGCGACGACACGACGCCGTACGTGTACAAGACGACCGACTCCGGCAAGACGTGGACGACAATCACGAACGGCATCCCTGCCGGGGATTTCACGCGCGTCGTCCGCGAGGACCCGGAGCAACGCGGACTCTTGTACGCGGGAACGGAGACCGGCATCTACGTCTCATTCGATGATGGCGGCAACTGGCAGCGTGTCGGCGGCAGCATACCCCTCGTGCCGATCCACGACCTCGTTATCAAGGGAACGGACATGGTCGTCGCGACGCACGGTCGCGCCTTCTGGATCCTCGACGACGTGACGCCCTTCCGTCAGATCGCGGCGGGCACGACGGGAGATGGCACGCACCTCTTCGCACCGCGCCCAACCGTGCGCGTGCGCATCCACCAGGGCTTCGGCGGCAATCCGGTCGCGGGGATGGTCAATCATGCCCACGCTGCGACGAGCGTCGTCTCGTACACAACCGTCAAGCGGTCGGACGGCACGACGCGCAAGGAATACGTCAACGCCGGTGCGAACCCGCCCGATGGCGTCATCATCCAGTATTTCCTCGCCGAGCCGCCTGCGGACAGCGTTGCGGTAACGATCAAGGATCAATCGGGCACGACGATCCGCACCTATATGAGCGGCGGAGAACAGGACGAGGCACCGTCACATGCCGGTCTTAACCGTCTCGTCTGGGATATGCGCTACACGGGTGTACCAACGATCGCAGCGCCCGATCTCAATGTCTGGGAACGGTCGGTCGGCCCGATGGTCGTGCCCGGCACGTATACCGTGGAACTGACGACTGGCGATCAGACCTTCACGCAGCCCGTCGCAATCGTCCCCGATCCGCGCATCACGGCCACCGCGCAGGAACTTGTCACCCAAAGGGATATGTTACTCGCCATGCGTGACCGGCTCGCGGAAACGCAGCGCGCTGTCAGTCGCATTCGCACCGTGCGTGGCCAGGCCGAGACATGGGAGGGACGGTTCAAGGATGACGAGGACGGCGGGAAAGCGGCCACCGTCCGCGCGGCGGCGAAGGAGTTGAAGGACGAACTCGCCTCTATCGAGCGGGAATTGATTGATGTCCGCTCCAAAAGCCCAATGCTCTTCCCCATCGGTTTGCAGGAGAAATTCAACGCGCTCTTCGACGCCGTGGACAGCGCCGATTATGTCCCGACACGCCAGAGCGAGGAAGCCTTCACCGACCTTTCCGAACGGCTGGACGAGCAACTGATGCGCCTCAAAAACGCGCTCGCGGAGGAAGGCAACCTGCTCAACCGCGCCATCGCCGCGACCGGCATCCCGGCCGTGGAGGCTCTTTAGGGCAGAATCGGTAGCGCAGGCTCAGGAAGCCTGCCTACATAATCCGGTGCTGGGTAGCGCAGAGTTGCAACCTGCCGGAGGTGAGGGTTCTCCAGGAACGCATAATACTCTTTCGCGGTAGACAGGTCGTGATGCCATCTGCGTAGGGGCGATTGTCCCTCGGCGTGATCGCCCTTCCCCGGATCACCTGTCCCTCTCCTGTCGCGCCCTGCCATCGCGAGCGGGCGATTCACGAATCGCCCCTACGCACCCATCACGCCATCACCATCGTGAAAGAGTATAAGCCCCGCTCCAGTCTTTGCTTTGTTGGTACTCTAACGTACTCTAACGTACTCTCAAGCATACGACTGCGATTGTGCTATTCTTTAATTTCCTCAGCGAGCGATGAGCCAGCAATCGCATACGTTGTGGACGGGTCGTTGGGTGCGCTCGCGCGTCTCACCACCAGACCTTTTTGAACCAAGTCATTCAAATATCGAAGAACTGCGGGACGCGACCGCCCGGTGATCGTTTCCGCCTGTCTTGGTGTGATCGCTTCCCTCGACGCCATAGCGACGAGCAATCGCTGTTGATCTGTTGTGAGGCTCGTCCAAAGTGGGGCGGTGTGATTGGGGGCCTGCTGGCGACGGACGATGTCATTTTCCAGCGTCAGGATGAGTGACCCTTCTCGTTCTCGAAAGGTCGGCGGCGGCAGGCCAAGTGAAGCCATTTCATCATAGATGCGGTCCACGCCTTCGCCGAGTTCCTGGACAAACCCGAAGTCGTTCATGACGCGGGCGATGCGCGGGTTGCGGAAGAAATGGACATCGCGCATATTCTCGACGCGCACCACTCGCTACTTAACGCCCGGCAATGGCGTCTGCGCTTGGACATTTGGCTTCTCTACCCGTATCCCCGGTTCAGAGGTTTTCAGTAGCGTCCCATCGAATGTGTACAGCGTCGTACAGCCCGCATACAGGGCGCTTGCCAGATGGACTGCGTCATTCCCCCGGAGGTTGATACTGCCATATTTCCAGCACAACTCCCGCGCTCGCACCATGATGGATCGCGTTGCTTGCACCATCAACACGTAATCATGCTCGAAGAAGTCGGCTATCTTCTTTTGAACCTCTGGTGAAGGCGTATGCGGCCCCGACTGATCCTTGATGACCTCGATCATCGTCAGCATAGATGTGACCAGCGTGAACTGTCCCTGTTCGGCAGCATGCACAGCCGCCGAAGACGGCGGCTCGAACTGTGGATTGCCGGTGATGATGTACACGAAAATGCAAGAGTCGAAGTAACGCCGCTCAAGAGGCATCGCGCATCATCCTGATATACTCTGTGGCATCCATGCCCCCCGTAAAGTCGGGATCAATCCCGCGCAGATCGGAGATGGAGGGTAGTTCGTCACAGGAACGCATGCGCTCGATGCGCTCAACGCGCACGGAAACTGGCTGCCCTTGCGCATCTGTCCGCACCGTCCCATGGACAATCGCGCGATGCCCAAGTATCGCTGTAACCTCACCGAGCATCGCGTCTGGGAAGGAGCAGTGCACTCCCCGTCCGGTCACAAAGTCATAAAGGCTGAACTGCGACCTGTTGTGAATATTGATTGCCTCAATTCGCCCTTCGACCGCACCGATTTCTTCGTACCGGACGCCGATCAATGTGTCTACATTCGCCGCGACATGCTGACTGACATGCACTTCCGTGCGTCCGGTACCGATGGTGATGCGTGCCACATCCGGGCGATTTATCATTGCACTGAGATGCTTTGCCTTATCGAGCACAGAATCACTGAAGAAAGGGGGGCGCTCGGCGGAACGATCAATGATCTCCATGCCCTGCACGAAGGTCTGCGCGACTGCCATCCCAACAGCGGGGTTCTCCACACAAGCGATTTCAATGTGAAGACTCGCCGTATACGTGTTGATCACCGCCCACTCAAGTCCTTGTCCTTCTTGCGGGGATACGGCGGGCGCAAGAAGGCGAAGAATGTCCTTAATGTCCGCAGCGGCATCAAG
Organism: Chloroflexota bacterium; assembly: GCA_030947205.1. Classification (GTDB taxonomy): domain Bacteria; phylum Chloroflexota; class Chloroflexia; order Thermomicrobiales; family JALYUS01; genus JALYUS01. The sequence continues at coordinate 509 of JALYXG010000088.1, read as the reverse complement.
GAAGGTAGAAAGAGACAGATATTCCATCTCACCGAGTATGGTGAGGCGAATGCTGTTGCTCGTATTGCCCGCAAAGCCGGTACTCATAGTGATTGCCCCATTTTCTGCCCAATGAGAACAGACCAGAACGAACGTTCTACGTGTTGCAATACCATAGCCGGGTCATACTGTCAAACCCGATAACAGAACGAAGAATCGTGCCATAGGTTACGTCGTGTCATCTTAGCATATCGTCAACGCGCGTCGGATGTGGGCAGGAATCGCGCGGCGTCCTCGGTCATGCGGTCGGCTCCGGTAGCGGTGGGAGGGCCACGACGATGCCAACGGTCGCGACGCTGACGGCGACAACCTGACCGACGAGTCGGACGATGTATTCCGGGTTGTCGGCACGATTGGGGTCGCTGGTGATGCCGCTGCGGGCATCGGTGCCGGTCTGGTACTGATCCACCACCCACTCCAACGCGGAGCGGTTGCCGAGGCGGTAATTGAATGCTTCCGGCGGGATGCCG
>JALYXG010000167.1 GCA_030947205.1 Chloroflexota bacterium | reverse complement strand
GACCGGCTCGTTTTCGCCGGGACGGAGCGCGACGGTCTGTGGCGGTCGGACGATGGCGGCGCGAACTGGGGCGCCGTGCCGGGATTGCCCGACGGCGGCATCGGCGCGATCGCATTCTCCTCGCGCGGCACAGAATCGCGCCGCGTCGCCGTGGCGACCGATGCCGGGGTGGCGCTCTCGGACGACAACGGCGCAACGTGGCGGCTGACCGATGCAACGCTGCCGCCCGTGCTCGACCTCGCCTTCGTGCCGGACGGCGACGGGGAAATGCTCGTGGCCGGGCTGTATCGGGAAGGGGTAGCCCGTCTTGCGATCAGCAAACCAGACAGCCCGTGGATGCCCGCGAACGCGGGGCTGCGCGCGACCTTCCTGACGACGCTCGTCGCCTCCCCGCTGTTTGACCGCGATCGCACGCTTTTCGCAGCGGGGGCGGAAGCCGGTCTGCGTATCTCGCGCGATGGCGGGCACACCTGGGGCGACGCCGGGGACGATCTCACTGATGCGGCGGTGTACGGGGTAGCAGTTGCGCTGACCGGCAATGATGCATCCCTGATCTTCGCGGCAACGGATTGGGGCGTCTATCGCAGTCGCGACAGCGGGGCGAGTTGGGAACAACCCCCTCTGGAGGCCGAATCTCCGACCGGGATTGTCGTCGCCGGGGCGGCTGCGGGGGATGGACGGCTGCCGGTCTTCGCGGCGACGCTCGATGGCCATCTGATCGCTTCCGACGACGGGGGCGAAGGGTGGAGACCGCTCGACGCACTGTTCGATGGCGCGGCAATCGTTTCGCTCGCACTCTCGCCGCATTACGCGCGCGATCGGACGATGTTCGTCGGCACGACGCGGCCCGCACCGACGACGGGCAAAGCGATGATGACTGTTTGGCGCTCGGCGGACGGAGGCGGCAGTTGGGCGCGCTGGCTGGACGAGCAGGGCACGGGCGGTATTTTGCCGCTGGCGTTATCCGCTCCCGATGGTGACGACACGCTCTTTGTCGGGCTAGCCGGACAGATCATGCAACCCCGCCGCAACGCATGGCAAACACGCGGAGGCGACGAGCGCGCCCCGCTCTGGCATGGCGTTGCGCTCGCTACCACCGAGGGCAACGCGGCCACGATCACCGCCCTCGCCGTCTCGCCGCACTATCGCGCCGATGGAACGGTCTTTGCCGCCACCAGCGCCGGTGTCTACCGCTCGCGCGACCGTGGCCACACCTTCGAACGTTGGAGCAAAGGGCGTACCCCATCCGGCGTGCTCGCGCTTGCCGTCGGGATCGTCGCTCCCGATACCGCGAATGAAGGGCCGCTCGTCGTCTTCGCACTCGGTATTGATGGCACGATCTGGCAGCGGTCGGGCAACACGTAGATGAAGATCACCGCCGTTACATCCGTCATCGTCTCGATCCCCCGCACGTCCCGGCTGACGCTTTCTGGCGGCAGCCGGGACGACGCAACAACCGTCCTCGTGCGGATACAGACCGACACGGGCATCACCGGCATTGGCCAGACGGTCGTTGACCCGCCCGCGTTCGGCGCGGCGGGCATCAAGGCGAATATTGACGCCTATCTCGCCCCGCTCCTCATCGGGCAGTCGTCAGCAGAGATTGAGCGCCTGCATGGGATGATGGAACGGGCGCTCCCCGGCCATCGCGCCACGCATGCCGCGATAGACCTTGCGCTCTGGGATGTGAACGGCAAAGCGCGCGGCGTGCCCGTCCACGAACTGCTTGGCGAGCGGGTGCGGGAGGGAATCGCGCTGATGGCGATGGTGCCGCACGGCGACCCCGACACCATGGCTCGCGAGACGGAAGCATTGCTTGCCACGCCCTATCCCACGCTCAAAATCAAGATCGGCATGGGCGTCGCGGACGACGTGGCACGCTACCGGGCCGTTCATGCGGCGGCGGGCGACCGCGCGACGATCCAGGTGGACGGGAACGGCGGCTACACGCTGGACGAAGCAGTCGCCGCGCTAACGGCGATGGAGGGAATCGGCGGCCTCGGCATGATCGAGCAGCCCGTCGCTCATCTGAACGACCTGGCGGCACTGGCGCGCCGCTTCGCCGCCCCAGTGATGGCGGACGAGTCCTTCGACGGGCCGGAAACGCTTGTGCAGATCGCGGAACGCGGCGCGGCGCGGGCGGCGTTCCTGAAATTGCCGAAGCAGGGCGGCATTTTCGGTGCACTCGCGGCCGCGCGGATCGCCGAGCGCGCGGGCATTGCCCTGTCCATGGCGGTCTATTACGACGTGCTCGCCGCCGCTGCCGCTCATGTCGCCGTCGCGCTGCCCGCGATCACTTGGCCCTCATTCGTCACGCGCCTGTCGGACAGCCTGCTCGCGGAGCCGCTCGCGCCCGATGGCCTGCTCCTCCGCCCTCCGCCTGGCCCCGGCCTCGGCGTCACGCTGGACGACGAGAAAGTCCGGCATTACACAGTCGAGTGGTGAATCTCTCCAAGGCGACGATATTGCGAAGGTGATTTGTGGGCGCCCGGTGGATGCGCGATCACGTACACGAGGGGACACATAATGCGAAGAGGTATTGCCATCGCCGGTATCTGCGTGCTCCTGCTGTCGTTCGGTGGTGTCGGACGGACGGCGGCCGCATCCGCGTTTGCATCCCCGGCGTTCCAGCAGCAATGGCAGCGCGGCGAAGCGCTCGCCCCGAACTTCTGGGGGCCACTCGTGAACGCGAAGGATGGTCAGGACGAGGCATACAAAGAGGCGACCGGCGGCAAGCGCAAGGTGCAATATTTCGACAAAGGACGGATGGAACTTGCCAATGGGGCCGTCACGAACGGCCTGCTCGCGACGGAGTTGATTCGCGGGCAGATTCAGACAGGGGATAACACGTTCGAAAGTCGCCCCGCCCCCGCCATCCCGATTGCCGGCGACCCGGACAATCCCGGCCCGACCTATGCCGCGCTGGGCGGCAAAGCGAAGACGCTCCTCGATGCT
>JALYXG010000077.1 GCA_030947205.1 Chloroflexota bacterium | reverse complement strand
CCGACCGTGACGGAAGTTGGCAGCGTGCCGCTTTCTTCCGCCTTCATCGCGACTTCCTGCTTGAGGTCATCGAACGTGACCTTTGCCATGACTTCGCCTCCTTCGTCGTACACACGGTGCGTCACGTTAAGCGATTATGCAGAGTGCGTGCCACGGCAAGTGATGCCCACCGAGGAAAGGGAGTAGCGCCTGCTTACTCGCGGGTGCGCAAGAACGCCTCGCCCGTCCACTCGAATACGTCGGTAATCTGTCGCGCCTTCCATGTAGTCGTGGACGGGAGGTCATCGGGGGCGAACCAGCCGATTTCGGCGATTTCGTCCGCTTGCAGGGCAAGCGTGCCGCCGGTGATGACACCGTTGAAGATAAAGACGAGCAGGCGGCGGGGCCGGTTAAAGTAGACGCCGATCAGCCCGCGTGGCTCGACCGCGAGGCCGATCTCCTCCTTTGCCTCGCGGACAGCGGTTTCTTCGGGAGCCTCGCCCGGTTCCGCGCCGCCGCCGACGAAGTCCCAGAGCCGCTCGCCGTATGCCTGATGAATCAGGAGCAGCCGCCCGGCCTCGTCACGCAGTGCGAACCCAGCGGCCATCGTATACGACGTGCTCATCGCGCGGACCGGTCGCTGTTCGTCGCGAGCAGCGCGTCAATCGCCTCGGCTGTCGGGATACCGCGCGGGCCGGGCGCGGTGATGCTGAGCGACGCCGCCGCACAGGCGACGCGCGCCGCCACGTCGGGTCGCTCACCGCGCGCCAGCCCGACCGCCCACGCCGCCGCGAATACATCGCCCGCACCCGTTTCATCGCGCACGGCAATCGGGAAGGTTGGGACGCGCGTTGTCGAATCGCCCTGCAAAATGTCCACCCCCAGCGGCCCGTAGGTGATCGCGCCTAGCCCGCGCCGCGCCACACGCCGGACGGCCTCCTCCGCCACGTCCCGCTCCTCGATGGAGATGACCATCGCGCTGAGGCGGTCGAGCAGGCGATCCGGCAGCACGAGCGTATCGTGCCGAACGGGCGAGGGGAACGCACCCCAGCGGCGCAGCCATCCCTGCGGCGTCGCAATCGTCCATGCGCCTGCCCAATCGGCGGCAATCGCGTCGGCCCACGGGCCGGGCGGCAGTTCGTCCGCAATCGGGCCAAGATGGAGGACGCTCGCGCGCCGCCATGCCTCCGGCAGCGCATCCGGGAGGATCGGTCCGGCCCATCCATGGAGCGTTTGCTTGCGTCCGGCGGGCGTCGGGATATTCTCGAAGGTTGTCGTTGTCGCGGTAGGCAGGATGTGGATCGCGAACGACCCGGCGAACGGTGCGAGAGCGTCGGCGAGGGCAACCGGATCGCCCGCCGTCAGGATGCCTGCGCGCATCCCCATCCGAGCAGCGGTCAGCGCGCTGTAGAGCACTGTCCCGCCGGGCAGAAACGACCCATCCGGCTGCACATCCAGCGCACAATGCCCGACCACCACATACTCAGGCGTCATCGGCTCAGCGCGGGTAGATAACGATTTTGCGGGCCTCGCCTTCGCCCTGGCTCTCGGTGTAGACGGCCGGATGATCGTGCAGCGCGAGATGGATGACGCGGCGCTCGTTCGGCGGCATCGCTTCGAGTGGCAGCGGGCGATGGCTCTGCGCGACGCGCTCCGCCATCCGCTCCGCCAGCCCGAGCAGCGCTTCCTCGCGCCGTCGCTTGTAGCCACCGACATCTACGACGACGCGGTTGAAACCGCCCACCCGCTTGTTGACGAGCAGGGTAACGAGATACTGGAACTGCTGGAGCGTATCACCGCGCCGCCCGATCAGGACGCCGAGGTCGGGGCCAACGATGTCCACGCCGACGGTCGGCGGCTCGCCCGGCTCCATCTGAATTGGCGGGTCGAGCGGATGCACGGCGGCCTGGAGGCCCATCAGGTCCACGAGGTCTTCGGTGATCTCCTGTGCGATGGCAAGCAGCGCGGCATGATCCTCGACATTGCCGTGGCCGTCCTCGATCTCTTCCGGTTCGCGGCGATTGCCGGGCGGTGGCCCATCGGTGCGGGTATTACCGGGCGGCGGGGCATCGGTGCGCACATTGCCGGAAACGACCCCCGCCGGGAGCGGGATAACGCGCACCAGCGCCTCGTCCACATCGTGGATTGTCGGGTCTTCGAGCACTTCGATTTCGACCTGATTGTAGTTGAGATTCAACTGTTGCAAGGCGAGGCGCACGGCCTCATCCACCGAGCTGGCGGCGATCTCAACGGCGCGCTGCGCGGGTTGTTCCGCATTGTCCCGACCGAGCGAGCGACCCCTTCGACCCATTGGTTGCCTTCCTTGCACGAATTATCTCCCTCCGTCGCCCGTTTGCTCGCCGATCGAATCGGGCGCGGGCCGGACCGTTTTGCTCTTTCGGGGTGCGGGCGGCGGCATCTTGCTCGATGCGTCCGTCGTGCCGATTGCCTTGGTGGTGCTGCGCGATTGCCCGCCCTTGTTGCGTGCGCCGGGCCGGTTCGCGCCGTTCGCGTTATTCGTTCCGTTCGTTCCGTTTGCGCCATTTGTCCCGTTTGTGTCGTCTGCTTTGGCACGTTGGGGCGGCGTTGCGCGCGTGCCGCTGATGTTGACGGTCGAACCCTTCAACGGGCGACCATCCGGCCCCAGCCGCTGCTGCTTCGATGCTTCGGCGCTCTTTTCAGGCGTCGTTGTCGCCTGACGATCCTGCTGCGCGGCCATGCTCTGCTGCAGGAATCCTTGAATGCGCGACGGCTTCTTGTTCGTCACAGGCTTCAGCACGCGTGGCTTCTCAACCTTGGCGGGGAGGAAAGGGAAAATATCGGAGAGCGCGCCCCAGCCGGTGATGAAGTATTGCTGTATCGCGCTAAAGATTGCCTGCACCGCCCAGTAGAGCACCATCGCGGCGAGGAAACTCCAGCCGAAGACGAGGACGAGCGCGGCTGAGGCGGAGATCAGCGTGCTCTGCAACTTCGTCTGCTGATCCTGCTGCGCGCGCTTCGCAGCGTTCGGCAGCGACATGCGCGTCTGGATCACCTGGAAGACGAAGGCGCTGAAGACAAGGATGCGCAACGGATCAACCTTTTGGCCATTGCCCGCGATCGTCCCGATGTTCTGTGTGAGGTCCGACACCCACAGAAAAGTATGAGTGCCTGCGGTGTCGTGCGCGACCTGGCGCATCGCCTGATAGACGACAAGGAAGACGGGCAACTGAATCAGGACCGGCAAACACCCGGCGAGCGGGTTGATACCGTACTCCTGATAGACGCGCATCTGCTCCTGCGCGAAGCCCTGTTTGTCGTCCTTGTACTTCTTCTGCAGGTCCTTGATGATCGGCGCGACATCCTGCATCGCCTTCGACGACTTGATGGATTTGAAGGTCAGCGGAGCGAGCAGCAACTTGATGAAGATGGTGAACAGGATGATCGTCACACCCAGGTTGCCGCCGGTGTGATCGCGCAGAAGGCGGATGAAGTTCGCCACCGTGTCAATCGCGGGGCTGAAAACGGGGATCGCCGCAAACAATGGAAACACGAGTGTTAGCCCTCCGTCAGGGAGTGCCCCGGCGCGTTCGGCGTGAGGGCGGAATCAAAAAAGGACTGAGGACTGAGGACTGAGGACTGAGGGATTCCTCTTTGCCTCTGATCGCCAATCCCTGGGAATTCGGGTTCAGTTTTTGCCGACTGCTGATCGCCGACTGCTGACTCGCTCAGGTCGGGAACCGGATCGTAGCCGTGGCCACCCCACGGGTTGCAACGCATAACGCGCCACGCGGCCATCATGCCCCCCCGGACGGTACCATAGCGTTCAATCGCCTCGTAGCCGTACTCAGAACACGACGGGACGAACCGGCACGATGGCGGCAGGACGCGCGAGATCGTCCTTTGGTAGAGGCGAATGCCGGAGAGCGCGAGCCATTTCCCGATCTCGATCATGCCGACTGCGCCCCCTGCTGAATGGGAAGCGTCGGTGCGGGCAGGAGCAATTTCGCGCGGCGCAGCAGCATGCGGACCACCTCGCACACCTCGGCGTACGTGTGCCCAACAACCGGCGGACGCGCGATCACCACGACATCGAACCCGGACACCAACGACCCCACCTCTTTCGGCGTCGTGCGCATCGCCTCGCGCAGTAGCCGCTTGACGCGGTTCCGCACGACCGCGCCGCCCAATCGCTTCGAGACGGAGAACCCGTATCGGTTATGCGGCAGATTGTTCGGCAACGCGCACAAGATGGCGAACGGATGCGCCCAGGATTTGCCCAGTTTGCGGACGCGACGGAAATCGGCGTCGTATGTGAGGCGAAGGGCGCGTTCCATGGGGTGCCAATGCTCCTCGCGCTATTTCTCGCGCACGACCTTATAGGAACGTTTGCCGATGACGAGTTCGCCCACCGCCAGCTTCGCCCGACCTTTGCGGCGGCGTGCTGCAAGGACCTGCCGACCACCCTTGGTCGCCATCCGTGCGCGAAAGCCGTGTACGCGCAGGCGCGGGATGCGCTTTGGTTGCCATGTCCGCTTGACCACCTGATACCCTCCCAATGATGATGACGCACCGCCGCTACGGATTAATACGTAGCCGAGCAGATGCGGGTAACGCAATGCAGAAGCAAACCCGCTCCCACGAGGAAACGAGCGATGCAAGTATAGGGTGCGCCCCGGCGGGTGTCAACGAGCGCTGCTCGCCGTGCCTAATACGCCGGATCGGGGTCTTCCAGCACCGGGAAGCGCATCATCGGGTTCGGCGCGATCACTTCGAGGACGATGCCGTTCGGGTCCGAGAAGAAATACGCGTGGCTGCCCGGCCCCATCTCCTGGATCGGCGAAAGGTTGTCCACCCCCGCGTCGGTCAGGCGCTGATACCACGCATTGAACTGCTCCATGCTTTCGACGGTGAAGCAGACGTGATCGAATGCCCGCCCGGTCGTCGGCAAGGTCGCGGCCTTGTAAGCGGGCAATACGGCGTCCGGGAACTCGAAAAAGGCGAAGACCGTGCCCGGCGCGACGGTAATCATGTAGTGTCGCTCGGCGCCGGGTCGCGGCATCCGGTGGCCCATCGCGACCTCGCTGCCGAGGACATCCCGATAAAAGGCGACCGTCTTCTTCATGTCGTTCGTGACGAGCGCGACATGATGGACGCTCGCGAACGGCGCTTTGAGGCCGTCGCGCTCCGGCGTCGCGTACATCGTCGGTTCGGATTGTGTCGTGGTTGCCATGTGATACTCCTTGTTCGCGGTAGCGTAGGTTTCAGCCTGCGGTGAGGCTCGCAGGCTGAAGCCTACGCTACCACGACGTTAGCGCTGTGTGACCTTCGGGATCACTTCTTCCGCCAACCGCGAGACGATTCGTGCCGGGAAGGGCGGGCGCAGGTTGAGGATCAGGTGTGTCGCGCCGACATCCACGAATGACTGCACCGCCTGCACCGTCGCGTTCAGATCGTCGTAGTTGACGGGGATCTGCACGGAGTGCTCGATCTCCGCCGGGTCGCGCCCGATGGCGACGCAATGTTCCCGCAGCACGTTCGCCTTGTGCTGGAAAATCTCCGTTGATTGCGCGGTGGCGTTCCAGATGTCCGCGTGCTTGGCGACGACGCGGAGCGTCAACTGCTCGCCGCTGCCGCCGATGACGATAGGCGGATAGGGCTTCTGCACCGGCTTCGGCTCGCTCCGGGCCTCCTTCAGTTGGTAGTAGCGTCCATCGTAGGTCGTCAGATGCTCCGTGCAGAGCGACTTGTAGATCTCGCACGCCTCATTGAGCCGCCGGATGCGCTCGCCCGGCTGATAAAGGGAGAGACCCATGCTCGTGTGCTCGTACTCATTCCATCCCGCGCCGATCCCGAAGTCGAGCCGCCCTTTGGAAATCACATCCGTCGTGATCGCGATCTTGGTCAACACGGCGGGGTGGCGATAGGTATTGCCCGTCACCATCAGGCCGAGGCGCAGGCGGGTCGTTTCAGCGGCAAGGGCGGCGAGGGTTTGCCACCCTTCGAGGCAGGGGCCGTCCAGGTGCCCATTGATCGGCGAATAATGGTCGAAGAGCCACGCGTGCTCGATGGACGGGATGCCGTCGGCCTCCTTCCAGACCCCCAGCATCTCCTCATACGTCGTGTCCTGCGGCGCCGTCTTGAATCCGAACCGTAACGGTCGTGCCATCATGTTCCTCCATTCCTAACCAACGTCATGACAAACTGATTGAACCGCAAAGCAGCAAAGAGGGAAAGAGGTTGAACCACCAAGACACCAAGAACACCGAGAGGGAATGTAGAGTTCTATCTGTGCACCTCATTCCTCTTTTCTTGGTGTTCTTGGTGTCTTGGTGGTTCGATCTTTCTTCTCTGCGTTCTTTGCGCCTTTGCGGTTCTCCCCGGTTTCGCCCCATCTCAGTACCAGCGCGCCTTGTCGGTGACAGTCGCCAACGGTTCCCCCGCGACGAAGCGGCGGAGATTGTCCAGCACGACCGCGAGGCGGCGTTCGTCGGTGTGCGGGCCGGAATCGGCGCTGTGCGGCGTGATAATGACGTTCTCCATCTGCCAAAGCGGGCTGTCGCCCGGTAGCGGTTCCGTCTCGAAGACATCGAGCGCCGCGCCCGCGATCCATCCTTCCGCGAGCGCCTTTTCGAGCGCGGCGAGCCGGACGATTTTGCCGCGTCCGATATTGATAAAGAACGCATCCCGCCGCATTCGCTTGAACATCGCCTCATCGAACAGCCCCGTCGTTTCCGGTGTCTGCGGCGCGCAGATGATCACCGCGTCCGCATCCGGCAGGAGATCGGGTAACTGCGCGGGGCGGGCGAGTTCGGCGGCGCCCGGCGGCGCGGCTTCCACCTTTGGGTCCACGCCGATGATGGACGGCCCGAAGACGGCGAGACGGCGCACGACTTCGCCACCGATCCCCCCCAGCCCCATGACAATCACGGTCATTTCTGCCGGGTCGCGCACCCGGATGGCGTCGTGCGGCGTCCAGACGCCCGTTGCTTGCCGTCGCATCAGGCGCGGCAGGTCGCGGCAGAGGGCGAGGAAGAGCGCCAATACATGGTTCGCGATGTGGTCGTTGTAGATGTTGCGCATGTTCGTCAGTGTCACATCGCTGGCGACCAGATCGGGGAAGAGGACGCTTTCGAGGCTGATGCTCGGCGCTTGCAACCAGCGCAAATGCGGCGCGGATTCCAAAAGCGCCGGGGTCAACTTCCCGATCCAGCCGTCCGCTGTCCGTGCCGCCGCCATCGCCGCCGCCTCATTCGCGGGCGTCACGACCTCAGCATCTCCAGCCGCTCCCCGAATCGCCTCCACCCACTCGCTCGACTGCTCCGGCCAAATCACAATACGCATAGCGCCTCCAATCGAAATCAATCTAAGCGCAGAGGACGCAGAGAACACAGAGGAAAGAAGAATGAGTGAAGAAGGAGATCAGGCCACATGGCATTCGTTTTTCTTTATCGTCCTCTTTCTCCGTTTCTCTGCGCCCTCTGCGTTCTCTGCGCTTGAATCGGTTCGCCCTACCGCGCGGCGGCGACGATTTGGGCGACGACATCGGGCGGGAGGGGGCCACGGGCAGTCCAGCGGAGGGCGTCTTCCAATTGCGCGAGGTCGGAGTAGCCGACGAGGGCGGTCGAGATGCCCGGCGTGGCGAGGGCGAAGCGGACGGCCATTTCCAGTGTGTTTTCCAGCCCGGCCTCGGTCGCGAACCACGACAGGTCCTTCGCCCGGTTCATGTCGCGCTCATACTCCGCGCCGCCGACGAGCGGTGAGCCGGGATCGCCCGCGTTCGCGTGCCGCTTCGGTTGCAGAGCGAGCGCCCCCGCTGCCAGCACGCGAATGGCGATCACGCCAACGCCTGCGCCCGCCGCCGCATCAATCAGGCCATCGAAATTCTGTTCGCCGCCGCTCGCTCCCGCATACCCTGCGCTCGGATTGACGGCGTTGAAGTAGGATTGCATCGTCGCGAAGATGCCAGTCGCCACAGCATCACACAGGGCGGCTGTCTCCCCCAACCCGGTGAAGCCGATCTGTCGCGCCAGGCCGCGCTCCTTGACGCGTTGCAATCCTTCGGCAATCGCACCCTGTACCGCATCCAAGCCGACCGAACCGCCGCTCGCTGTTTCGAGCGCCCCTGCGCCGGGCCGGGTAATCGGGTTGTGCAGTTGCAGCAGATCAACGGAGTCGTGATT
>JALYXG010000040.1 GCA_030947205.1 Chloroflexota bacterium | reverse complement strand
GTTCCTGGCCGAAGCCGACATTGACGCACCAGAGGCCAGCCATTGCATCAAGATATTCCTTACCGGACGCATCCACGACCGTGCTGCCGTGCCCCTCGACCATCACGAGCGGCGGTTGCCGGAGCGCGTGCTGCGTGAACGGGCGCCAGAGTTCGTCTAAATCGGCGGGTGTCGCCTCTACCTGCGTGGCCATCCATACCTCCTCGCGTCGCGCGTGCGCAATCCAACGTCTGCTACGCGGAACGATAGCCTTCCATCGCGGAAGATGCAAGCGCATGGATGGATCATGCAAGGAAAAGGGGAGCAGCCTGCGCCGCTCCCCTTCATTGTCCCGCGATCAGGGCGTGGCGTTAGCCGTCACCCAACCGGCGAAGGAAACTTGCCGTACCGCCGCTACCGGTGCTCGGCGGCGCGCTGGGTGTACTCGCCACGGGCGGTGGCGGCGCTGCTGGCGGCGCGGTCGGTGTGGTCGGCGCGGCGTTCACATTGACGCGCACGATCTGCCCGGTCGGCGGGCCGAAGCCCATGTTGGAGACATAGAGCATGCCATCGGGGCCGAAGGTCATCCCGGTTGGGAAGAAGAGGCCGCTGGCGACGACTTCCCACGTCCCCGACGCGGTCATCCGCACGATGTTCCCCGAACCCGGTACCGGGCCGGAGTTCGGCACTGTGCTCATCTGCAGCGCATACAGGCGACCCTGACCGTCGTAGGCGATGCCGAGCACAGCAGAGAGTCCCTTTGCAACGACGCTGATGTCGCCGTTCGGCGTGACCTTGAAGACCTTGGAGTTGGCCGTCACGGGGAACGTGTCGAGATTGCTCATGTAAAAGTTGCCGTCGCGATAGGCGGCGACAGTTGGGACGATATGCCCCATGGTGGCGGAGAAATCAACCACGCGGCTCGCCTGGCCGTCGGGCGTGATCTTGACAAGTTCGCCCCGGTTCGCTTCGACCGCGTACAGGTTGCCACCGGCCTGGGTCATGCTGAAAAAGTCGCCATCCGGTTCGAAGTCTTCCGCATCCGGCTTGGCCGCCGGGTGGCTCTTTACGTAGGCGCTGAGGTCCACAATGCGCGTCGTCGTGCCGTCGGCATTGACCTTGAGGACGGCATTCGGTGCATCGGGATTGCCGTGCGAGCAGCCACCGCCCGACAGGAGCGCGTACAGTGTCCCGCCTATAAACTCGATATCGGCGACGCCGCTCACGGCGCTTTGCGCACCCATCGCATCCCGCGCGGAAGGCAGACCCTGCGCGACTGTTGTCACCTTGCCGCTTGCATCAATCTTCGAAATGCGCGCGGTCTTGCCACCGGTGTACGGGCCGACGCCGTTCGGGACTTGTTCGCACGTCCCGACGGTCGAGTTCGTGCCGCCCATGCCCGCTTCGGCGACGTAGAGGCTGCCGTCCGGGCCGAACCGCAGCCCACGCGGGCCTTGCAAGCCCGTCGCGAAGACCGAGACATTCGCGGACGGCGGTGGCGGTGGGCCACCCGGCCCACCACCGGGCGCACCAGTCGGCGGGCCGGGCGGCGCCTGCGCGGCGACGATGCCGAGCGAAGCGAACAGTGCGAGAATCGTCGCGACCGTCGCCAATGTGTGTATGGCGCGCCGCGATCGAAGATCGTTGTGAATCCACCGGATATGCATGCTTCCCCTCTCCTTCTTCGATAGATGAACGGCCCCAAAGCAGTGGTCATACACCTCCCTTCGTACAGACAGGCGCGTGCGTACTCCGAGCATCGGAACGCGGGGCGAGATGCGTGGCAAAGATGTTCGCGAGGCGACGTGGCTGTATCGGCATTCTACGGCTTCCCGATGTGCTGTCAATACGAAACGGATACCCTTTTCCTTCGGTGATTGGCTTGGACGTGTTGCCGCGAAAAATGCGTGCAGGAGCGCCGTGTGTCGGCAGATCATGCCGGGGGATGTCGCGCCCATGCGGTACAATCACCGGACGCGGTACGTGTTGCATTGCTGGGACAGGACGGGGGACGGGTGACGATCACTGGACAACGGGAGCGGGGGCGTCTCAATCTGCTCTCCTCACTGAAATATCGAGACAGCCGGACCTTTTGGTTCGGCGCGACGATTGCGAGCATCGCGCAGGCGGCGTTCCTTGTATCGGCGGGCTGGCTTGCCTTTCAATTGCATGGCAGTAGTGCGGTTGGACTGGTCACATTCGCGACGATGCTCCCGTTACTACTGGCGACGCCGGTCGGTGGTCTCCTGGCAGACCGGATGGACCGGCGGACACTGGTGATCGGCGCGCAAATCGTGCAGGGGATCGTCGCCCTCGTGCTCGGCGTGCAGACGGTGCTGGGGACGATGCCGTTCGCGGAACTCGTGCCACTCGTCTTTCTTTCCGGCATCGCGCGGGCAGTCGAGTTACCGACGGTGCAAACGATGCTGCCGAACCTCGTCCCGCCGGAAGAACTGTTGAATACCTATTCGCTCAACGGCCTCGGCACACTCGGTTCGCGCTTCGTTGGCCCCGCCGTGATGGCGCCGGTGCTGGCGACGCGCGGCGCGGGGCTGGCCTTCCTGATTATCGCCGTGCTGTATCTTCCCGCGCTCGCCTTTATGACGCGGGTGCCGCGCATGCCACGCGCCAACCTCGTGATGGTCAGTGTCGGCGAGCAAATCCGCGAGGGTGGACGATATGTTCGGCAGCGGGGAATCGTTGCGCTGCTGCTCGGTGTCGTCGTCCTCCATTGTTCGTTGACGATGGCGTTCGACTCGACGCTGCCGCTCTTCGCGAAGCAGAACCTGCGCGGCGAAGGGGCGATTTATTCCTCGCTCGTCGCGGCGATTGGTTTGGGCGCGATCGCGGCGACGCTCTTTCTCGCGGGCGTCCGGTCGCCGACGATGCGCGGTACGCTGCTCTTCATCAGCGCGGTGG
>JALYXG010000768.1 GCA_030947205.1 Chloroflexota bacterium | reverse complement strand
CGACCGAACTGAGCGGCCCCGCGCTCTGGCTCACCGTCGCGTTCTCGCTCCTTTTTGGTGTCGGCCTGTTTTTTGTCCTGCCGCTGCTGGCGATCCACTTTGCGGACCGCTACATCGCCTCGTCGTTCGTCTCGAACATCGTCGAGGGCTGCATTCGCCTCGGCATCCTCGTCCTGTATCTCGGCTTGATCGGGCTGATCCCCGATGTCCGGCGCGTCTTCATGTACCACGGCGCTGAGCACAAGACGATCCACGCCTACGAGCGTGGCCTGCCGCTCGACGCCGAGCATATCCGGCCGATGCCGATCGAGCATCCGCGCTGCGGCACGGGCTTTTTGCTCGTCGTCGTCCTCTTCTCGATCCTCGTCTTCGCGCTGCTTGGTCGCCCGCCGTTCCTACTGCGCATCCTCAGCCGCATCGTGCTGGTGCCGCTGATTGCCGGGGTGGCATATGAGTTCCTGAAACTCGGCGCGCAGTTCTACCATCATCGTTGGATGCGCATTTTGCTCGCGCCGAGCATGTCGCTCCAGAAGCTGACAACACGCACGCCGGACGACACGATGCTCGATGTCGCCGCTGTCGCGCTCCGGCGTGTCCTCGCCGCCGATGCGGTGATCGAACAGACGGCGATTGCCGACAACGCGACCGCCGCCGATCAGAAGGGGCAGCCGCTCCGCCCTGCCCCGGTGATGGCGGCGATACCGACGAGTTCCGGCGCGGATGGCTGAGATCGCCGTCCATCGCGCCGACTCCGAGGCGGATCGCGCCGCCTGCTACGCGATCCGCGCGGCGGTCTTCGCGGACGAGCAGGGGGTGCAGGGCGCGGAAAAGGGCGACCGCGACGACGCGACCGCCATCCACGCCCTCGGCCTCGTGGACGGTATGCCCGCCGGGACGGGTCGCCTGCACATCGTCCGCGCGCGGAGCGGCCCGGAAGGTCAAATCGCCTGGGTTAGCGTCCTCCCGCGTTTCCGGCGCATGGGCATCGCCACATTGGTTATGCAGCATCTGATGGACGCCGCGCGCGATCTCGATCTGCCCATCGTCTCGCTGAGCGCGCAGACCTACGCGAAGGGTTTATACGAATCATTCGGCTTCCAGCCGATGAGCACACCGTTCCACATGGCGAACATCGAGCACATGATGATGATCACCTATCTGAACGCGCAGTCGCCTTCAGCACCGCCGCCAAATCCCTCACCTACCACGGCCACCTGACAGAAAGATTTTGAACCACGAAGACACGAAGAGCACGAAGAGGGAAAGAGAGAAGAACACATTTTTCTTCTCCTCTCCCCTTCGTGCTCTTCGCGCCTTCGTGGTTCACGTCACCGATTCAGCCAGCGTTTGGGCATTTTGCAGACCATCGTGTAGGCGGGGTCGAAGATATTGCCGAGGTCGTACTCGACGGTCTGGCCCATCAGGAGGCTGGCGGCGGTGGCATCGAGGCCGTAGTCTTCGCCGAGCCAGCGGAGCATTTCGCTCGTCGCGTGCTGTACTGCCTGATCGAGTGGGCGGGCGTTGCCGACGGTGAAGATGTATTCGGCGTTCTCGCCGCGCGGCCAGGTGATTTTTCTGCCTTTCTGGACGCGTAGCACGACCTCCATTTCGAACGAGGTTTCGATGCCGGTGCCGACGATCTCGCCGTCGCCTTGCAGGGCGTGACCGTCGCCGATATGGAAGAGCGCGCCGGGGACGGCGACGGGGAAGTAGGCCGTCGCGCCCTCGGTGAAGCCGCGATAATCCATGTTGCCGCCATGTTTCGCGGAGGTCGCAGTCGAGATCGCCTCGCCACCGGCGGGCGCGACGCCGAAGCAGCCGACCATCGGTACGAGCGGCAGCACGAGATTGCGCAGACTGGCTGGCGGCTCGGCGAGCGACACCGTGCGGTTGGCACGGTCAATCCGCCACGTCGTTTGTTGCGATGCGGGCAAGTCACGGACATCGGGCGGGTCGAGGACATTTTCGGCGATCACGCTCGCCGTCCAGCCCGTGTCGCGGCTCGGTGTCAGGCGGACAATCTCGACGGCGAGTGTGTCTCCCGGCTCCGCGCCCTCGACAAAGAACGGCCCCGACTGCGGGTTGCCGCGCGGTGCGACCCGCTCCATCCGCGCATCCCATCCGCCCGCGTCCGCTGTCGCGGTGATCACCGTATCGCCGTCCGCGACGCGGAGCGCCGGTTCGTGCGAGCCGATGGTGTTGTAGTAGGTCGTTGGTTGAAAACGGTGTGCTGCCATGGGAAACCTCACCCCCTGCCCCCTCTCCATTGTGATGGAGAGGGGAGATGTAGGGGCGCACTGCGTGCGCCCGCTCTAATTCTCCGGCTCGCCCCCGCCGATCAGGGCGGGTTGCGCGTCGTCGTTGCTTGCGGCGCGCTGGGCGCGTTTCAGGGTGGCGATGTCGCAGCCTGCGGCAAATCCACCGCCTTGCCTGCCGTGCTCATCCTTGAAAAGGACATTGCAGGAGCGGTTGGAGTTGAACGGCAGATCGAGGTAAATGAGGTCCACGCAGGCATCGGGGAAGTAGGGCTGTCCCTGCCCGTCGTGCCCCTTCAGGCCGCTGAGATTGTCCCCGAAATAGAGGGTGTTCTCCACCGCTTCCTCCCTCGCCATGCTCCCCCATCTCCGTAGGCGGAGTATAGCATGGGCGGGGAACCTAACCCCCCGGCCCCCTTCCCGCGAGGAAGGGG
>JALYXG010000758.1 GCA_030947205.1 Chloroflexota bacterium | reverse complement strand
GCGTAAAAGTGTTCCCCGCGTGACGCAACATGGACGATGGCATGGCCCGGCGATTCGCCCGGCGCGTGGAGCATCGTCACGCCCGGCACGATCTCCCGGTCGCCGTCCACGAGGTCGAGCAGGCCGTACCGTTCGAGGGTTTCCATCCGCGTCACGAATTCCGCGTCAGGCGGGTTGCCGTAGCGGCTCGCTGTCCGGTCCGCCTGGCCAATCAGGTGGCGCGCATTCAGGAAGCGGGGGGCGTAGCCATCGCTCCGCTCGATGGTCAGGCCGACGTAATGGTCGAAGTGCGCGTGCGTCGTCACGACGTGCGTGATTCCTTCGGGCCGGACACCGATGCTCGCCAGTCCCGCCTCGACGCCCGGCGTGCGGCGCGTCTCCGCCCACATCGTCGCGAACTTCCGGCCCCATGCAGAATCGGGGTCGTCGAACCCGGCGTCCACAAGGATGGACGCGCCGCTGATGGCGATATGGACCGCATGGAAACCGATCAGCAGTCGATTCTGGGGGTCCAATTCGGGGATCGCCGCGCGCAATGCGTCGGGTGGCACAGCAAAATTCTGCGGCCAGAGCGACGATCCGTCGGAGATGACCGTCACCGTCGCATCGCCGAAACGGCGCGATGCCACATATGCCGGAGCGTCCTGCGTCACCATAGATTCGCCTTCCTCTCACCAAAAACGTCGTCAGTGCCATGTCCGCCCGTTGGTACGTACACCTGCTCGCTCGTGTAGTGTATTCTACGCGCGTGCCTGCTGCCGGTGGCGATAACGCACGATGGACATGATGGAGGGTGTAATGCACCGACGTTCCGGGTTAATCGTGATCGTGATCGTGATCGCGTTGCTGCTGTGTACTGCGCTTCTGACCGCCTGCGGCGGCAGTTCTGCGACAGATACACCGAACGCCTCCACGCCGACGATCGCCGCACCAACAATCGCGCCGACCACGGCAGCAGCAAGCGCGACGCGCCCGGCGGGGTCGGCAGCGACCGGCTCATCGGTCGTCGCGACGACGGTGCCGACCGTCGCCGTCGGTTCGGCTTCCGCAGTGACGGGGACGCGTCCGGCCTCATCTGCCACGACGGGTTCGACGACTGCGCCGACGACCGCCGCGAATTCGGCTTCCGCCGTTGCCGGGACACGCCCGACCGGATCGGTGGTGACTGGCTCGGTTATCGCCGGTTCGACAACCGCCGCTGGCTCGGCAACATCCGGCGCCGCCTTGACGCTCTTCACCGATCCGAAAGGGCGGTTCTCGTTCTCGCGGCCTGCCGCGTGGATGGTCGGCCAGTCTACCTCAACGGATAGCGTCGTCCAGTTCAGCGCCACAAATCCGCTCGGCGTGATTGACATCTCGACGGAATCGGTCGCAGGTGGCATCACGCCAGACACGTACCGCGATGCCGCGCTCGCCGAAATTACAAAGAGCATTCCGGACGCGCAGCAGGTTGGCACGACCCAGTTGCAACTCGACAGCGAACCAGCGATACAGATTGACTACACCGGCATCGTGAGCGGCAACACGATTTACTTCTCGCAAATCTTCGCCCTCCACAAGGGCACGGCATACGTTCTGACGGTCGGCACGCAGCCCGCCGACCGTGACAAGATGAAACAACAAGCGCTCCCGGTTATCCAGACGTGGAAATTCCTCCAATAACGCGATGCGTATCGGCGAACAGCATGAGAAGCATGGAGGCGGTCACATGACCGCCTGCATTTTGCTTGCACGATTGTTCGAGCGTCGTTATTGTCCTGGCGTACAAATTGCTAAGGGGTGATACGGGTGCTGGAGGCTCAACGAACGGGGAGGGAATACGTGTCACGAACGCGGAGCTGGGCGCCAGGACGCCACCAGATTTTTCTCTCGATTATCGTCGCTGTGATTTGCGCGCTCATTCCGTCGGCCGTCCAGGCGTACGATTGGTTGCAGTTCGATGGGGACGGGCGGCACGGCGGCAACAACACGCAGGAAACGACGATCACCGCTGCCAATGCACACGGCATGCAACGCCTCTTCCAGGCCAGCCTGCCCAGCAATGCGGACAGTGCGCCCGTCGCGCTCGGCGGCGTTGCGATGTGGAATGGCACGGTGGACCTCGTCTTCGTCACGACGCGCGACGGGCACCTGATCGCGCTCAATGGGCGGACCGGCGCGACGGTGTGGGACGTGCAGCACGGGGCGAGCGACTGCCAGATCAACGACCCCGCACCCGCCGCCACTCCATCGAACCCCTGCCACACGAATGCCTCCCCCGTCGTTGATCCGAACCGCCAATTCATCTACGCCTACGGGCTGGATGGCTATGTTCACAAGCATTCCGTTTTCACCGGCGGGGAAGTGAGCGGCGGCGGCTGGCCGGAGTTGGCGAGCACCAAGCCATTTGACGAGAAAGGTTCGTCCCACCTGACCATCGCCACCGACGCGCGCGGAAATACCTATCTCTACATCGCGAACGGCGGCTATCCGGGGGATCGTGGTGACTATCAGGGGCATATCACGACGATCAACCTCGCGACCGGCGGGCAGCATGTCTTCAACTTGCTGTGCAGCACGCAGGCGGTCCATTTTGTCGAAACGCCCAGTACGCCCGATTGCGCTGGGCAGACGCAGTCCGCCGTCTGGGCGCGGTCAGGCGTCGTTTACGACTCAGCCACCGACCGTATCTATGGGGCGACCGGTAACGGCACGTTCGACGCCACGAATCATCATTGGGGAGACACGGTGTTTGCCCTCAACCCGGACGGCACCGGCAACGCGAACGGCGATCCGCTCGACACCTACACACCGACGAATTACCAAGCGCTCGACAATGCCGACGCCGACCTCGGCAGCACCGCGCCCGCCATCCTGCCGACACCGCCCGGTTGCAGCGTGTCGCACCTCGCCGTGCAGGGCGGCAAGGATAGCAAACTCCGCCTCCTCGATCTCGGCAACCTGAGCGGGATGGGCGGGCCGGGGCACACAGGTGGGGAAATTTCCGGCTCGCTCGTAGATACACCGGGCCGGGGAGTGGTCCTCACGGCGCCTGCGATCTGGCGCAACCCAAGCGACGGCATGACCTGGGCATTCATCGGCACGACGGGCGGCATCGCAGGGCTGCGACTGGCCTGCCCGAGTGGCGGCGCGCCCAGCCTGACGACGATCTGGGAGCATACAGCGAGTGGCACAGGGACGACATCATCGCCGCTCGTCGCGAATGGCGTCCTTTTCGCCGCCAGCAACAATGGTACGCTTTCCGCATTCGACCCGTCGAATGGCAACACGCTCTGGACGACGACGGTCGGCGGCATCCACTGGGAAAGCCCGCTCGTCGCGAACGGCATCCTCTACATGCCGGATCAGAGCGGCCACCTCACCGCCTTCTCGCCGCTCGCCATCGGAAAGATTACGCCCGCGATTGGCCGAGCAGCGGGCGGAACAAGCGTGACGATCAGCGGCGTCGGCTTCGTTGCGGGCACGACGCTCCGCTTCGGCGGCAGTGCGCCGACCACTGTCGCCATCGTGAACACCACGACGATCACCGCGACCGCCCCCGTCCACCCGCCCGGCGCGGTGGATGTGACGATCACGAACCCGGACGGCACCGTTGCCACGCTGCCGGGCGGTTTCACCTTCGCGCCCGACGCCGCCCCGACGCCGCGCCCGCCGATCGAGCCAGTCGGCACCGGCGTCGCGCCGCCCATGCCGCCGGGCCGTTCCGATGGCGTCCCGACCGTCGCCCCTACCGCCCTCCCGATCCCCGTACCCCGCTAACAAAATCATCGCCGCGCAGCCCCGGTGATCGGGTCAAGGAACTGGGAAGTCAGGATAAACGTTGTGTACGGTAAGTGGTCGGCACGGTGCCGGAGCGCGAAGGAATGGACAAACGGCATGGACGTGCAGCCCAACATCAAACGCCGCGGCATCCGGCGCAATGTCTGGATCAACGCCGCTGTCGTGCTATTGCTGCTGGTCGGCGCGCTCTCGGGCATCACGCAGGCATTCATCCTCCTTGCCATCTACGCGCTCGTGATCGCCCCCACGTAACTCGTCTTGATCGTCACACGGATAACTCTGATGGACAGGAGCGGGCCCGAACGGACCCGCTTCGTTGTGCCGGGACACGTCGCGACCGGGGTGGCGGAGATGGTGGCACCGCTCTTGCCGCTATCGCTATCGCACTCACGGGAGTGCAGAGATCGGCACATACAGGAAGGACATCGTCGTATGCCGGAAAAGCGTGTTGAAGTCGTCTCACAATATGTATCGGACATGCATGTCCTCGAAAGCCACATCCTCAAGCCTCTCACGCGGCAGGTGGAGCAGACCAAAGAAGAGCAGCCCGACATCAGTCGCGCGTTGCAAAACTACGTTGCCACGACCGAGCGGCACATCGCGCGGCTGGAGGAGCGACTGAAGGCGCTCGGTAGCCAGGACACGCTGGCCGACCGGGCGAAGCAGGGCGTCAGCGCCTTGTTCGGCCTCGCGGCGGGCGCGATTGACTCGGTGCGCACGCACCCCTTCGCCAAGAACCTGCGCGATGATTACACGGCGGGCAGCCTCGCGGTAGTCAGTTACGTCATGCTGCGCACGACGGCGCTCGCGTGCGACGATCAGGAGTCCGCGCAACTGGCTGAGACGCACATGAACGAGACCGTCGAGATGTTGCAGTGGATCGCGCGCACGATCCCGGCGCAGGTCGTCCGTGATCTCGAGCGCGAGCGCGATGTCGAGTTGAAGTCGGGAGCCGCCAACCAGGTCATCAACGACCCGAAGTTGAGCGTCCTGTACGGCAGCAAGCCGAGCGACAGCACCACACAAAGCGCCATCCATTGAGCACGTACTGAAGCATACCGTACGAAGGAATGTGGGGCGTACCGAAAAGGTACGCCCCCATTTGCATGTACTGACCACCAATAGATACGCGCATAATGCGCACCGCAGGGTCGCTCTCCAACTATCCCATCGTTCCACAATCAGTTCCGTCGGGTTCACCCATGCTTCCGCGCCGCGATTCCAACGTGGGCGAAGCGTGTTTCCGCATTGCGGCCCGCCGCATCAACCGCGTCACCGCGCACCCCCGCCCCCGCTTGATCGTTGCATACAAGAGACAGTAGGCTGTGGATCGTGTATCTTGCCCGATGGAAGGCTAAACGCGGTTAGATTAATACATTGCAATAATTGCGGAGCGCAACGATACGGGAGCATGGTGACGGTGGGTTCTATCCTCTCATGGATTGGATTGGCAGGCTGAAGCCGATCGCTACCAGAAAAGTTGAGGTACGCGCCTTGCTATATCTTTGGGGGGTCGGTACGACGGAAAGGGAGTTTGGCACGCGGTGATGATCTTCGTCCTCCGCACAATCAATGAGAATATGCAGTCCCTGCTGCGGTCGCACGCGCTGGCAGTGATCCTCGCGATCATCTTTTTCGAGGAATTGGGCGTGCCAAGTCCCATTCCCGGCGACTTGATGATGGTGCTTGCGGGCGTACGCGTCGCGCAGGGGCACGAGCCGCTCTGGCTCGTGTTGCTCCTGCAAGAAGTGATGACGGTCGCAGGCGCGACGGGACTGTTCTTCCTCAGTCGGCGATGTGGCCGCCCGCTCGTCTTGCGCTATGGGCGATTCATCCATCTCGGGCCGGAGAATCTGGCGCGGGCGGAAGGGCAAATCCAACGACACGGCGGTTGGGCGATTGTGATCGGGCGTATCCTGCCAGGCCTGCGGATTGTCACACCGATCGCGGCGGGGATACTCGGCATGCCGTTTCGCGCCTATCTTCCCGCCCTCGCCCTCGGCGCGTTCCTGTACATCCTCACCTACACGTTGATCGGCGTCTTCATCGGCCCTGCCGCGCTCGCGTTCTTCGACCGGGTCTCCCTGCCGGTCAGCGCATTCGCCTCGTTGATCGTGCTCGCCGCGCTCGTGTTCGTCATGCGTCAACTGCGCCGCGCGCCGCCCGCTTTCACGCAGGACCGGCACGGTGCCGTTGTTTCGGCGCTGGTTGCGGGGGTACTCGCCGGGGTTGCGGGACTAATGGCGGCGAACGCCGTGAGCGAGTTCATCATCTTCGGGCGGCGGCTCACCGGCCATCCGGTCGTGATCGCGGGACGGGGAGTGGGCAGCGCGCTGCGCTTTCTGATTGATTGGCCCACCTTCCTGATTTTCGCCGCGCTACTGGGATTGCTCGCCTACGCGGTCGGGGTCGCACGCCTGCCCCACTGGTCGGCGATCCTGCTGAGTGCGGGCGTGCCACTCGTCGTCAGCCTCGCCGTGCTGTATCCGCTGACCGAGCGGCGGCACGTCGGACTGTCCGAATATCGTGAGCAGATCATCTTCACGGTGGATGTGACACGCTGGATTGTCTACGGCATCGCACTCGCGGCCTTTTTACCCCTTCTGCCACACCTGCGCCGCCCCGCAGCCGCCTTGCCCGTTACCACCCGTACACATGCCAACGCATCCGCATCATCTCCATCGCAGACGGGGTCGGACGGCTAGTGCGCACCCTCCCTGGGAGGCGTAAGCTTCAGCCTATGTCCCTGATCGCAAGGTGAGAGGAACGCAGGCTGAAGCCTACGCTATCACAGGATTTGTCTCCTCTGCTTGCTGTCACACCAGCGGCGGGGGTGGTGTTAAGGATATGTGATCGGTGCAACAGTGGCGCGGCGGATAAAGGGAAGCGTGGGGGACGTGCAGCAGGCGGCGATAGTTCACATCGAGCGCTCGATTGCGGGGCAATTGCCTCCCTTTGACACCGTCTTCCAGCGGTACTACAACCGCGTTTTCGCTATCCTCACCCGGATCGTCGGGCCGGACGAGGCGGACGATCTGGCGCAGGAGACCTTTCTCCGCTTCCACGACCGTCCGCCGATTCGCCGATCGGACGACGAGGACGCAATCGGCGCGTGGCTGTATCGGGTGGCGACGAATCTCGGCTTCAACGCCATTCGCACCCGCAAGCGGCGCACGGCGCGCGAGGAGCGGGTGACACGGGCGGAACTGCCGCTCCAACGGACGCTCGACCCTGAGAATGAGGCGGTACGGCGCGAAGAACAGGCGCTCGTGCAGTCCATCCTCGTGGAGATGCCTGACCGGGCACGGACCGTGCTGACACTTCGGCAGGCGGGCTGCTCCTACGCCGAGATCGCGTCGGCGGTCAGCATCGCACCCGGTTCGGTCGGGACGACGCTGGTCCGTGCGGAGGCGTTGTTCCGGCAGCGATATGAGGCGGTTCGCGACCGCCGGATGGCAGGTATGTACTATGGACGAACCGATGAATGAGGGGGCGATGCAACCAATTGACGATGGCCTGCTCCGGGCATACCTCGATGGCGACCCGGTGCTGGATGATGCCGCGCGCAGCCGGATCTCGGCGGCGCTGGCCGAGCAACCCGCGCTCGCCGGGCGGCTTGCCGCACTCCGCGCCGATACGGACGCTGTGCAGACCGCGTTCGCCCGCTTCGCGCCGCCCGAACCGGACGCCATGCACCGGGAACGCGCCTACCGCCGCATCCAGACCCGCCTAACCACCGAACGCCACACGAGTTTCGTGACGAGTATCAAGGAGAGAGTTGCCGACATGACCAATTAC
>JALYXG010000730.1 GCA_030947205.1 Chloroflexota bacterium | reverse complement strand
GCTCCCTTCACACCCAGTGGACGAACTCGACCTTGTTGCCGTCCGGGTCGCGATAAAATGCGTTCATCACTTTCCGCTCGACACCGGGAATGCTGCGCGTATCGAGCGGTGTTTCGGCAGTGTATCCGGCGGCGTCGAGGCGCGCGCAGATTTCCGCGATATTCTCGACGGCGAGGCCGATGTGGTCGAAGACGCCGTACGGATGCGCGCCGGGGTCCTCCGTTTGCTTCGCCAGTTGCACGCCCGGCAGCCAGTAGAAGATCGGCGCGTCGTCCGTCCCGCTCCGCCGCAAAACGGGCAACCCGATCAGGTCCCGATAGAACCTGAGCGCCGTGTCAAAATCCTTCACTTTGATGCAAACGTGCAGATTCGCACTGTCAACCCGCGCCGCAAAACCTTCAGCCACACTCCCCTCCTCTTGGCGAAACCACGAAGCGCAGAGACCAAACGGGGAGAAAAGCCTTTCTATTCCTCTTCTCCTTCTCTGTGCTCTCTATGTCCTCTGCGTCCTCTGCGCTCAATCCAGTTTCATTCTACAGGTTTTGCGGCGGCGGGGGCAGTGCGATACAATCTCGTATTGGGTGATGCGGCGCACGCTGCGAAAGGCCGGGAGGCAATGGGGATGACCGGGGAACGCATCCTCGTTGTGGAAGATGAGCGCGCCATCGCCAACGTGCTGCGGCGCGGGCTGGCGTTGGAGGGCTATATCGTGGAGGTGGCCGCTGGGGGCCGCGCCGCGCTTGATGCCGTGCGCGACCGCCCGCCGGAACTTGTCATCCTCGACCTGATGCTGCCGGACATTGACGGGCTAGAAGTCGCGCGCCGCTTGCGCGAGGCGGGCGAGCGCGCCCCGGTGCTGATGCTCACCGCGCGGGATGGCGTCGCGGATCGCGTACGCGGACTCGATGCCGGCGCGGACGACTACCTCGTCAAACCCTTCGCCTTCGAGGAACTGCTCGCCCGCGTGCGCGCGCTGCTCCGCCGCGCCGCGTCGCAAACGGAAGGTACGAATCACACCGAATCGCTGAAGTTCGCCGACCTCGTTGTGGACCTCGGCACGCGGGATGTGCGGCGCGGCGGGCATTCCATTGAACTGACCGCGCGCGAGTTCGATCTGCTCATCCTTTTTCTGCGCAATCCCCGGCAGGTGCTCCCGCGCGATCTGATTATGGATCGCGTCTGGGGCGACGACTTCTACGGCGAGTCGAACGTCCTCGAAGTCTACGTCCGCGCCCTGCGCACGAAGTTGGAGGAGCATGGGGAAACCCGGCTTATCCACACGGTACGTGGCGTTGGCTACACCCTGCGCGAGCGCGAAATCGCCTAGCGCGAGGGGGAAACGCACAGCCCATGTCTATCCGTCTCCGCCTCACACTCTGGTACACCGCGATCCTGTTCATCGCACTCTCCGCGTTCGCGGTCATCATTTATATGGGGCTGGATCGCTCATGGCGTAGCGACCTCGATAACACGATCAGCACGCGCGCTCGGGAAGCGGCGGGGCAAATTGCTATCAGTCGGGTCAGCGCGGCTGCGTTTGCGCCACCGTCGTCCGCGCTCGATCCCTATACATTCGATGGTGTCTACATCCAATACGTCGGCGATGACGGCACCGAGGTCCGCCGTTCGACGAATCTCAAGTCCCCGATCGTCCTTACCCCGGCGGATATTCAGGCCATTAAGGACCACCAGTTCACCTATCCAACGCTCAACACAGCAGATGGGGAGAAAGTCCGCGCATTTCTCTACCCGGTCTCGTATCCGCTCGACAAACCGCCGTTCGGGGCGGTAATCGCTGCGAAACCGACGGCGCCGCTTGCACATTCGCTGCGCCTCGCACAAATTTTCCTCGCGGGCGGTGTGCTGGCGGCGACGCTCGTGCTCGCGATGATCGTTTCCGTGGTCGCGAAGACGGCGCTGCGCCCAATTGGGCGGATGGCGCGGGATGCGGCGGGTATCCAGGAGGCGCAAGACCTGTCCCGGCGCGTCGTGGTGCCGCACACCGGCGATGAAGTAGCGGATCTCGGTCAGACATTTAACGGTATGCTCGGGCGGTTGGAGGCGGTTTTCGCGGCGCAGCGTCGCTTCATCGCGGATGCCTCGCACGAACTGCGCACGCCGCTGACCGCCATTCGTGGCAATGCCGATCTGTTGCGCTATCACGGCGAGCGGATGGCGGACGACGAGCGCGCCGAGGTGCTGGACGATATGGCGACCGAGGCCGAGCGGATGAGCCGCCTGATCGG
The DNA here is from genome assembly GCA_030947205.1 of Chloroflexota bacterium. Lineage (GTDB taxonomy): Bacteria > Chloroflexota > Chloroflexia > Thermomicrobiales > JALYUS01 > JALYUS01. The sequence goes on along the minus strand of JALYXG010000730.1, from coordinate 447 downwards.
TGACCTGCTCGCCCTCGCCCGCGCGCAGACGGGCGAGCAATCGCAGCCCGTTCCCGTCCGCTTCGACGAGGCGGTGGACGGCGCGGTGCGAGCGGCGCGTGGGCTGGCACGCGGCCACGACATCATCTATTCCCCGGCCAGCATTCCCTTCCTCGTGATGGGCGACCCCGACCGCCTGAAGCAACTGGCGCTGATTCTGCTCGACAACGCGATCAAGTACACGCCGCCGGACGGCCATATCTGGGCTGTCGTGCGGCAGGATCGCGCGGCGGTCGAACTGCGTGTGATGGACGACGGCCCCGGCATCCCCGCCGAGCGCTTGCCGCACCTTTTCGAGCGGTTCTACCGGGGCGGCACCCTCGCACGCGGGCGTGACGACGGCGGCGCGGGCCTCGGCCTCGCCATCGCGCGCGAGATCGCCCAGGGTTACGGCGGCACGATCGCCGT
>JALYXG010000729.1 GCA_030947205.1 Chloroflexota bacterium | reverse complement strand
GGCCGAATGAATAGGCAATCGCCGCCGTTTGCTCGGTGATCGCCGATTCGATCTGCCACGGCCAGGTGATCCCCTGCCCCGGAAAGCCGAGGTAACCGACCTCGACGAGTTTCGCTCCCGCGAGGCGCAGGGCATGCGTATATGCCGTCAGGTGCGGCCGCTGGATAATAATCTCGTTAGGCAGGCCAGTTGTGTCCGGCAACTGGTCCATCGCCGCGACATCCAGCCCCGCGATGCACGCCGCCGCCGCGAGCGCCAGCCCCGCCGCCGCGCCTGCCGTCACGTAGCCCGCCTCGGCGCCCGTCGCCGCCATCAGTTCGCGCCCCGCCGCTTCCTGCACATCCTCGATGCGCACGCAGTGTTGCGCGGCCTCCGCCATCGCCGCCGCCACCTCGGGATGCAACGGCGCGCCGCTCAACCGCGTTACCGGCCCCGCCACATTGATTACCGTGCGGACGCCGAGCGTGTCGTAGATGGTCACGGGTTCCCCCTCCCCTATCCCCTCTCCCGCAGCAGCGGGGGAGGGGGGGACTCCGTATATCGTTACCTCGCCGTGTTCGTTGCCGCCATCGCCGACACTTCCTGCGTGCAAAATGCGCAGCGGCTCGCCGCAATCGGGATGCTGCTCAGGCAGTACGGGCATTCCCGCGTCTTCGCTTCGACGGGCGTTTCGGTCTTGCGCAAGTTCATCAGCGCATTGACGGGCCGGACGACAAAGAAGAAGACGACCAGCGCGATAATCAGGAATGAGACGACCGTGTTGATGAAATCCCCGACGAGGAAGCGGCTCTTGTTGATTGTGAAGCCGACAGTAGAGAAGTCCGGCTGGCCGCCGATGGCCGCAATGAGGGGCGTAATCAGGTCCTTGACGAAGGCGGCGACCACCGTCCCGAACGCCGCCCCGATGATGATGCCGACCGCCAGATCAACGACATTGCCCCGGAGGATAAACGCCTTGAAGTCATTCGCCGCTTTCATCGTGCTGCCCCTTTCGTGCTATGCGAACTTCGTCCGAGCGATTATACACAAGGAAGGAAAGGGCAGATGAGCGGAGAGGGGGCAATCTCCAAAAAAAGCTACGACGCCTCCGCGAGCGTCGGGATGTCCCGGAACTGCCGCCGCGACAAATCGGCGTAACGGCCGCCCGCGCGCAGCAGTTCGTCGTGCGTGCCGCGTTCGACGATCGCACCGCCCTCGACGACGAGGATCAGGTCGGCGTTGCGGATCGTGCTCAGGCGGTGCGCGATGACGATGCTCGTGCGGCCCGCGAGCAGAGTGCCGAGGGCACGCTGGATCGTCGCCTCGGTGCGCGTGTCAATGTTGCTCGTTGCCTCGTCGAGAATCAGGATGCGCGGGTCGGCGAGGATGGCACGGGCAAAGGCGAGCAGTTGCCGCTGCCCCTGGCTGAGCGTCCCGCCCGCCGCGCCGAGCGCCGTGTCGTATCCGTCCGGGAGCGCGGCGATGAAGGCGTGCGCGTCCACCGCGCGTGCCGCCGCCTCGATCTGCTCCCGCGTCGCGTCCAGCCTGCCATAGCCGATATTCGCCGCAATCGTGCCGCTGAACAGGAAGGATTCCTGCAACACAATAGCAATCTGCCGCCGCAGGCTTTGCCGCGTCACGGCGCGCACATCCTGACCGTCCACCGCTATCACGCCGCTCGTCACGTCGTAAAAACGCGGGATGAGGTTGGCAATCGTCGTCTTGCCCGCTCCCGTCTGCCCGACTAGCGCGACTGTTTGCCCCGCCGCGATCTGGAACGAGACATCGTGCAGCACCGGCGTGCCGAGGTTGTAGGCGAATGTGACGTGTTCAAAGGCGATCGCCCCCGCGACCTGGCCGAGGGCGGGCGTGCCGGGCGGGTCGGCGGGTTCCGGCTCTTCGTCGAGGATCGCGTAGATGCGCTCCCCGCCCGCCAGCGCCGCCTGCAACTGCGTGTAGACCTGCGAGGCGAGTTGAATCGGCCGGAAAAACTGCTGCACATAGATCAAAAACGCCGCCAGCAGGCCAACCGTCAGGTTGCCGTGGAAGACGAGGTAGCCGCCGTAGCCAATCACCAGCGCGGTCGCGAGCGTACTGAGCACATCAATCGTCGGCGAAAAGGCGGAGGTGATCGCGACGGCCTGAACATTCGCGGTGCGGTTGGCGGCGTTCCGCTTGCGGAATCGCGCGATATTCTCCTCCGTCCGGTTGAATGCCTGCGCCTCCCGCACGCCGGTGATCTCCTCCTGCAACTCCGCCGTCACATCGCCGACCGTTTCCCGCGTCATGCGGAACGCTTTGCGTGCCCGCCGCGCAAAGGAGGTCGTCACGATGAGCATGACGGGGATGATAAGGAAACTGACGAGCGCCAACGGCAGATTGAGCGTCACCATCGCGATCAAAATGCCGATCAGGCTGAAAAGCGAGCCGACGAGTTGCGTCAGCCCCTGCGAAAGCAGTTGATTGAGCGTGTCCACATCGTTGATGACCCGACTCATCAGGTCGCCGACCGGGCGGCGGTCGTAGAAGCCGAGCGGCAAACGCTGGAAACGGTCGAAGAGCCGGGCGCGCAAGGACGCGAGGACGTGCTGCCCGATCGCACCCACCTGCCAGACCTGCCCGCGCGACGCGAGCGCCCCGACGACATAGACGACGAGTAGCGCGAGCATGATCCGCGTCAGCCCCGAACGGTCGCCGCGCAAAATGGCCTGGTCAATCGCCCGCCCGATCAGATACGGCCCCGCCGCCTGCGCCACCGCCCCCAGGACGACAAAGCCGAAGCCGATCAGGATGCGCGCCCGATACGGCGCCATCTCCGCCACGAGCCGCCGCGCCGTCGCCCCCCGGTTCCGCGCCCGCTCCTCCGCCGTCTCCGTCATCACCCGTATCGCCTGGCTCATCGGGCAAACCGACTGAACCGCAGAGGCGCAGAGAACGCAGAGAAACGCAGAGGAAAAGAAGGGAGAAAGAGAGTGAACAATCTCCTTTGAAAATGAATCCCTGAGTTACCTTTCATTCTTCCCTCTCTGCGTTCTCTGCGTTCTCTGCGCCTCTGCGGTTCTCCCCGGCTTCAGTCCCCCGCCGCGACGGGATCGGTGGTGTCGGCGGTGAGTTGGGAGCCGAGGATGTCGTTGTAGAGCGC
>JALYXG010000727.1 GCA_030947205.1 Chloroflexota bacterium | reverse complement strand
GTGACTTGCAGCATGTGGTTCTGCACGACATCGCGGATCGCGCCCGTCTCATCGTAAAACGCACCGCGATCCGCCACGTCGAACCGCTCCGCCATCGTGATCTGCACGCTCTCGATGTAGTTGCGGTTCCAGATCGGTTCGAGGAATGCGTTGGCGAAGCGGAAATATAGTAGGTTCTGCACTGGCTCCTTGCCAAGGTAGTGATCAATGCGGAAAATCCCCGACTCCGGGAAAGCGGAGAGTAGCACCTTGTTCAGTTCCTCGGCGGAGGCGAGGTCGTGGCCGAAGGGTTTTTCGATGATAACCCGGCCATCGGTCGCACAGCCGGACTTCGCCAACCCCTCGATCACCGGCTCGAACATACTCGGCGGGACGGCCAGATAATGCAGTGGGCGCTTCGCGTCGCCGAGGGCTTGTTTGAGGTTCTTGTACGTCCCCGGATCGCCGTAGTCGCCGGAGACGTAGGTGAGCAGCGACATCAGTTTCGCGAACGCGTCCTTATCCAGGCCACCATGCTGCGTCAGGCTATCGTGGACGCGCGTGCGGAGTTGGTCGGCGGTCTGCGCACGGCGTGCCACACCGATGATCGGCACATCGAGATGGCCGTGCCGAATCATCGCCTGCAAGGCGGGGAAGATCTGCTTGAAGGCGAGATCGCCCGTGGCGCCGAAGAAAACGAGCGCGTCGGTACGCGGCGCGGCCACGGTTACCCCCCCTTCTGATCGGCTTCCTTTTCCAGATGACCGCCGAACGCATAGCGCATCGCGGACTGCACCTTGTTGGCGAAATCCGACTCACCGCGCGAGCTGAACCGTGCGTAGAGCGCCGCGCTCAGGACGGGCGCGGGCACAGATTCATCAATCGCGGCGTTGATTGTCCAGCGGCCTTCGCCGGAATCGGAGACGCGGCCACCGAATTTGTCCAGTTGCGGACTTTCCAGCAGCGCGCCGGCGGTGAGATCGAGCAGCCACGAGGCGACGACACTGCCGCGCCGCCAGAGTTCCGTGACCTCGCCGATGTTGATGTCGTACTGGTAGTGTTCGGGGTGCCGGAGCGGCGTCGTTTCGGCGTCCACCGTGCGCTGCGTATTGCCGACATTGGCATGGTGCAGGATGTTCAGTCCCTCGGCATAGGCGGCCATCAGGCCATACTCGATGCCGTTGTGAACCATCTTGACGAAGTGGCCCGCACCGTTCGGCCCGCAGTGGAGGTAGCCCTGCTCGGCGGTGCCGCCGACCTTTTCCCGGCCGGGCGTGCGCGGCGCGGCGTCTATGCCGGGGGCAAGCGTCGCGAAGATCGGATCGAGGCGCTTCACGGTCGCGTTCTCGCCGCCGATCATTAGGCAGTAGCCGCGCTCCAGGCCCCAAACGCCGCCGCTCGTGCCGACATCCACATAATGGATGCCCTTCGGCTTCAACTCGGCGGCACGGCGAATGTCGTCGTGGTAGTACGAGTTGCCGCCGTCAATAACGATGTCGTCCTTGTCCAGCAGCGGCAGCAATTGCTCCAGCGTCTGGTCTACAGTGGCCGCAGGCACCATGAGCCAAACGACGCGCGGTTTGGCAAGTTTCCCGACGACGTCTGCGAGCGACGTACCCTCGACCATGCCAAACTCGACGAACTCCTGCCGCGTCTTCGGGTTTCGGGCGAAGCCGACGCAGGTATGCCCTCCTTGCATTAGCCGCCGCACCATGTTTCCGCCCATGCGCCCCAGCCCGACCATCCCGAGTTCCATCTGCGCTCCCTTTCTCGTTTCCGTACACTCTACCCGAACAGTATGCCGCGCTTCCCGGCTTTTTCCTAGAGAGGCATCAGTAGCGTAGGCTTCAGCCCGCGTCCCCGGTAGTCCCTTCCCGGTAGCCCGCGCTACCAGGCTCACGCCGGGCGCGGGTAGAGCATCATCTGCGTGCAGCGGAATAATGCCATCGTTTGCCCGGCGGGGTTCTTCACCGTCGCATCCCAAACCTGCGTCGTGCGCCCGCCATGCACGAGTGTCGCTACGCAGGTAATCGCCCCTTCATATGCCGTGCCAAGGAAGTTTGTCTTCAGTTCGATGGTCGTGAAACCGTGCGCCCCCTCCGGCAAATTTGCCGCCGAGCCGAAGCCGCACGCCGTGTCCGCGAGGGCAACGACCGTCGCGGCATGGAGAAACCCATTGGGTGCGAGTAGTTCGGGGCGGATCGTCAGCCGAGCATCCACATGGCCGCCTTCGATCTTCATAATTTCAAGGCCAAGATAGCCCGGCAGCGTGCCGGGAATTCGCGCGTTCATCTGTTCCAATGTTGGCATAGGGACTCCTCGATGATCGCCGCATACGAATGTGCAGCGTACGCAAGAAACTCGCCGCAGCATACTATAGGTTCCCTTGTCACCGGGTCGGGGTTGCCGCACAATACCGATGGCCCGCCCGCTATGACAGGAGATTGCCGCCGTGAATGCCACCGCCCTTGCCTCACCCGCCGCTACGATCTGGCCGCCCGGCCCATCGTCGCGCGCGTTCCTCCGCTCTGCCTTCGTGCCGGGCATCAACCCGATCACGCGGTTCACCGCGCTTCAGAAGCGCTACGGCAATGCCTTCGCCTTCCATCTGCGCGGTCGCCATTTCGCGATGTTCATTGGGCCGGACGCGAACCAGTATCTGCTGGTGACCAACGCCGCTGCCTTCACGCAGGGCGCGTCGGTGCGGCTTGGGCCGGTGCTCGGCAAGGGACTGCTGACGAGCGACGGGGAGTTCCACGCTACGCAGCGCCGCCTGATCCAGCCCGCCTTCCACCGGGGACGGATCGAGGGATACCAAGCGGCGATGGCGGCGGAGACGGCGCGGATGCTCGATACGTGGCGTGCGGGCCAAACGCTCGATTTCTCCGCCGCGATGCACGATCTGACACTGACGATTGTCGGGCGGACGCTTTTCGATGTTGATCTCGCTCACCAGTCCGGCGCGATCGGGGAGAGCGTCAATGGGATGATCGGCTTTCTCCGCTTCCGGCCGATCTCATTCCTGAATATGCAGGTCAACCTGCCGGGTTTCCCGTATCGCCGCTTTCTGGAAAGCAAAGCGAAGATGGACGCGATGGTCTACGAACTGATCGCCGCGCGCCGCGCGGACGGGACGGACCACGGCGACATCCTTTCCATGCTGCTCGCCGCCCGCGACGACGATGGCACGGCGATGACCGACACGCAGGTACGCGACGAGGTACTGACCTTTCTCGCCGCCGGGCACGAGACGACCGCGAACGCCCTCGGCTGGACGTTCATGCTGCTCGCGCAGCACCCCGAAATCCGCCAGCGGCTCCGGGATGAGATCGCCGCCGTCCTCGGCGACCGTCTACCGACGTCTGCCGATCTCGCCCGCCTGACCTACCTCGAATGCGTCATCAAGGAATCCATGCGCCTCTACCCGCCCGCGTGGGCCGGGACGCGCATTGCGCAAGAAGATGTGGAGTTGCGCGGCTACCACCTCCCCAAAGGCACGATTGTCGGTTTCAGCCAGTACCTGACCCACCGGATGCCGGAGATTTTCGCGGACCCCGAACGCTTCCTGCCGGAACGATTCGACCCCGAACACGGCGAACACTACCCGCCATACGCCTACATCCCCTTCGGCGCGGGGCCGCGCTCCTGTATCGGTTCCGGCTTCGCCCTGATGGAATTGAAAACCATCGTGCCGATCATCCTCCAACGCTTCGCGCCCGATCTCGCCCCCGGCCAGCGCATCGAAATCGAACCACTCGTCACGCTGCGGGCCAAGCGGAATATTCGCATGAAGGTTGAGGGAACCTAACCCCCAGCCCCCTTCCCGCGAGGAAGGGGGAGCGAAATGATGAAATGTGTCGCTGTCTGCGTGTTAGCAGCCGCGCCGTGACGAGGGGTGAGATTCTTTCGTCCCGAGCGACGTATCTGATTCGATGCGTTGTTCAGGTAGGTCGGCAGAGACACCAAGCATGAGTTTCTTATCTGTCACCTGTCGCACGACCTCGTACCAGCATGCCTGCATAGAGGCTAAATCGGGCTGGACGGTCATTTTCTTGCCTTGCGTGAGGTTGTTGGTGATCTGCCCCTGCATCTCGATCACCGGTCGCGCGAATCCGCATTTGTCGTGCCCATTTGGCAGGCAGGGGAAGAAGCTGAACATACCGGCGACGCGGTGGTCATAGGTCGCGCCGAAATACAGCGTCAGCGGAGATCGGGTGTGCTCTTTGATACGGGAGAGCGTCACGTCCTCAAAGGTTTTGGAGACGTGCCCGGCAAGTTCGCCCTTGTAGTTGGGCGGATAAAACTTTATCCACTGATCTACGACAAATACCGTATCCACGACGAATTGGGAAAGTGCCATGCAGGAACCGAACAGGATCACAGAGCCGCGTCCAAGCATCGCGAGTTGCGTGAGACCAAGCTTCGTGGACTGCTTGCAGTTGCTATAGAGAAAGGAGTCGCCAAAGACGAAAGGATCGGTGTTCTGCGACCAGGTTGTCGGTATGGCTCCGTACCACGGCTTGTAAACGTAGTGCGGGCCGCCATCAACTCGGTTCCTGATGACTCCCACAACAGTTGATTCCGGCTCCCACTCTCCCCAGAAGTGAAGGTCGTCTGTGACGAGATAGTCGAGCGCATTTCCCGAAACGTACTGCCCATGGTGCTGGAGGAATTTTCGCTGGTGAATCCCGGTGTTCCAATGTTTGTGGTCGCCGTCATCCGGTACATGCTCGCCGCCTGGATGGATGAACTGTATGAGGCGAATTTGGTTATCCATTGATGTACTCCTTCACGCACGCCCCCAGAATTCGCTTGTCCTTTTTCGAGACTTTACCAAACGGAGTTTGTGAGGCTGGGCCGAAGACGATACACGTATCCTTGTCCTCGATCACGCGGATTTTTCGTGCTTGCACATGATATGGATTGTCCCGAGAGATCGTATGAATCGTCTCCCACTCACTCGTCGCTTGGAAAGCAATCTGATCACGCCTATCCTTTGCAATCGAGACAAGGAGAACATGGGGCGCAAGATAAGCGACCAGGCGATGCCAAAGGGCCGAGCCACGCGGTTCGAGCGCGGCCCGGTGAGCGGGGATCAACCCACTCCATGTCGGGTCCGTCGCGAGGGGCGAACAGATGTCGCTATGGAGCGCTGTGTTGAGGACGCCATCGCGATAACTGGCGTCCATACCATGCAGGATGTGTTCGTAGGCATTGAACCATTTCATGTACGGGTCGGTACGAAAGTAATCCGATAGCACCGCGATGTACTGCTCGTAGAATGCCGCATCTCTTGCCAGAGAATCAAGACTGCGCGCTTTCGGGAACCGCTGAAACCGGTCCGTTTCAGGAAACTCGACGCGAGATGGGTTGAGTCCCACTGTAACAATCCGAAAAGGTGACGCGAAGTATTGCCGGAGGTCACCGAAGAACAGGAGCGGTATGGAAGGTGTCACGACAAATGGCTTGTGTATATTCCAGAGATAATCACGCCAAGAATCATCAATCAGCCCACGTAGCGGTTTGTCCATTTCGCTCAATAAGAGATTGTGTGTCATCATCACGAACGTCTTTCCTTGCTTGAAATGCTCTCGGCATCGTCGATGAAAGGACTTTACCATAGGAGCATTACCAATGGCGTTCCAGTTTGGAAGGTGGCCGACACCCGATTGCGTTTGGTCACGCGAGGTGGGAACGAATTGGGTGCGCGGGGCGTTTCCATGATGACGCCGATGCCGCATGTGGACGGCGGCTGGTTGCTGCACGGTTATGGAGGAGCGCGCATGGACGTGGAAGGAGAGCCGGTCGCCGGTCGCCGGTGGCTGGCGTGCGTACTCCTGCTGGCCGTGCTCGCCGCGTGCGGTGGGGGCGGTTCTTCCGCGACGCCCTCACCCGCGCCGAATCCGACGAACACCGGCACCGCGCGTACCACCGCCCTACCGCCGAGCGGGCGCACGATAGACAAGGTGGACGAGGTCTTTCAGCGGCTGCTGGTCATCTACCAGACGCAAGGGCTCGACCCCGCCCGCCAGTTCGCTCGTGCCCAGGGGTTGATGACACCGAAGGAAGATGTGCGCGTCACCCTTGTCCTCGACAGCGACGATCCTGCCGTGGTGGACGGCACGGCGCTCGCTGTCGGGCGGATGGGCGGACGCGTGACGACGACCTACGGCAACCAGATCGAAATCGTCGCGCCGGTGCAGATGGTGCTGGAATATGGCAAGGCGGCGAACAAGCAGTCGTTTTTCGCCGATTTGGCCGATTTCTCGCATGTGCGCGACATCCGCCGCACCCCCCTCGCGCAGCCAATGTGACCGCCTACATGCTGAAGTCTACGCTACCGGTAATCACATGACGGCGAGCGGGAGGTCCACCGGGCTGTGTTCGCGATCCGACAGTTCGACGGCATCGAGCACTTCCTGGCAGCGCATGCCGTCGGTGAAGTCGGGCGATGGCTGGGTGTCGGCGCGGATGGCGTCAATG
>JALYXG010000700.1 GCA_030947205.1 Chloroflexota bacterium | reverse complement strand
CTTCGCGCTCCAGGCCGGCATCGTCGTTGACCGCCTGCCCTTCAATTTGCCGCGTTGCTCGGACACGTCCCTGCTTCTGCTGAACGACATGCCACGCCTCGTGCGCGACATGCGCGTCCTGCCCCGGTCCGAGGTGAATGTCGGACCCCTGCGCGTACGCGAGCGCCTGAAGTTGCGCCGGTTTCGACGAATTATAGTGGACTTTCACATCGTCCATCGCCATGCCCGAGAGCGATTCAATCCCCGCCTTGATAGTGTCCGGCATCCCGGTCTTGTTGACGGGCGCGTCGCCTTTCCGCTGCACCACGCCGACGCGAGCGTCAACGCTGAGGGATGCGTGCGGGAAGATCGGTATCCGTGCGAGCGGCGACACGGCGCGTTGCGTGGTGTGCAAGGATGGCGCAGCATCCCCATACTCACTGGCGGCGTCGGTCGGGGCATAGGTGAAGGAGGATTCGCGCTGATGCGACGCATGCGATTTCGGGGCGTCGGTCTCTATTATTTGCGGTGGCCGACGGTGGGACGGAACAAAGGATCGCATGCAGACTCCTTATCGCGGCGCGCCAGACGGGCCGCCTCCCTATCTCCCCCGAACAAATGGCACTGGACAGGTATCGTCCACGAACCCTGTGAGACTCAGTGCTGAGACGAGTATACGGTATATTGTCCCCAATTCATAATTTGTTGCACAACGCAACTAAGTGACCGTCTGCTCGATATTTTCCACGGCAACCGACGATGGGAGGGACGCCAGAATTCGTTCCGCTCGCTCGTCATCGCCGAGCTGTTGGTAGCACAGCGCCATGTTCTTGAGCGTACCCGGCTCCTCGCCGTAGGTCGTGATGGAATGCTGGAGAAAGGTGAGGGCGCGGGCATGGTCGGCGAGGCCGTAGCACAATCCAGCGATCTGACCGGCGAGATCGAGCCCTTCGCCGAGTGGGTACTGCAACTCCCAGGCTTGTTCGGCAGCAGTGAGTACCGCTTCGCGGTCTTCCGTCCCGAAGTCGGGCGCGAGTTCGATCAATCGGGGGATGCAGCGCGACAGTTGCTGGCCGTCGTAGTAACTCAGGCGGAGATAGGCGACGATGTTTTCCACCGACATCGCGCCGATCTGCTCGTTCGCCGTTCTGGTGATGCTGAAAAAGTCGTCCGGGCCGAACTCTTCCACAAACCGGCGATAGGCGCTGCGGGTATCGCGATGGTCGGCGGCGTCCGCGACCATGATGAGGCAGCAGACATTGACGCTGCGGTACTGGGCGGTCGGAAACAACGCGATCCCGCCTCCGTGCTCGCATAGCTCCTTGAACGCGTGGTAATTCACGTTGATGGAAAAAGCGCCACCGTGGCGCACGAGGCCCGGCGCCGGCCGCCCTTGGAGCGCGGAGAGGCGATGTTCACCTTTGTCGGCGGAGAGCAGCACGACGCCTGCCTGGGACAAATCCTGCAGGCGACCCAGGCAGCGCAGCCCCATCGCGGGGAACAGGAGATGAGAATCCACGAGCGTTTTCCGATACATAGCGAGCAATTTCTGGAGATACGCTTCGTCGTACGGCGGCTCCGTGAGGGGTCTATAGGTCAGTTTACATTTCAGCGCGCTGAGGTGATCCGCGACCGTCTCCGACTGCTCATCCTTGCGCACGACCATCGTCATGAGGCATTCCTCGATCGCGCCCTCGTTGATGCGGAAAAGGTCCTGCGGGACACTGTCGAAAACGTAATTAGCGATCACGACAAGCGGTTGATGCAGGCTGCCCGGCTGGATCGTCTCGCCACTGCGCTGCATCGTCAACGCCGATGAATCGGTGACATCAAACAGCGCAAAATCGAGCATTCCTGCGTCGAAGTACGACTGGAACCGGGGATGCGCCCGCCAAAAGTCGAGATTGCTTTGCGCGAGGTCGGTGAGAATGTACCGGAACGAGGCGAGCGGGACCGCTGCATCGTCGCACAGGCGACCGAGGCGACTGAGAAAGTGGAATGCGAACCGGCCCGACCCCGCGCCGAGTTCGCAGACCGTCAATGGTTCATCAATGGGCGCCAGGCGCTGCCGGTCGCGAAACAGGGCGAAGACGATCTCCGCGTAACTATTGGCCATCCGCGGATTGCTGGTCACGTAATGCGGTACTTCGCCCCGACGCCATGCCTCGACACCCATGCTCTCGAAGTAGCTTCGCTGCATCTCCCAGAGCCGTGACGTGGCAAAAGGTTGCTCATCTTCCAGGACGATGTAGGTATGCTCCCCGATGATCTGTTCGGCAACTGCTTCCATAGGTCCCTCTCGTTCAGTGGATGTACGTCCAGGACACCGGCTCTGTACGCGTCTCATTGGGTCATTGGGAATACACGGTTAGTCGGCGAGCCAGCCATGTGTTTCCCCATCGGTCAGCCGCTTTTCCAGTTTGCTGTACTCGCTGCGCGCCGCGCGCAGAAGATGCGACATGCGCACCGGCTCGCCCGCGTCGGCGGCCAGAAACGCCGCCCGAAGCGCGATCGAGCGGATGTTCCCCCCGGCGATATTCAGTTGCGCCAGTCGCCCGTGATCCAGCCCTTCGGTCGGCGTCTCCATCGGAAAAACCCGCGCCCAGATTTGCGCCCGATGCACACTATCCGGGAATGGGAAATGCACGACAAAGCGGATCCGCCGCAGGAAGGCATGATCGAGTGAACTCTTGAGGTTCGACGTCAGGATCGCGAGGCCGCGATATTCGTCCATGCGCTGCAACAGGTAACTGACCTCGATATTGGCGTGCCGGTCGTGGCTGTCCTTCACTTCGCTTCGCTTGCCGAACAGCGCATCGGCCTCATCGAACAGGAGGATGGCACCGCCACCTTCGGCAGTATCGAAGACACGCCGCAGATTCTTTTCCGTTTCGCCGATATACTTGCTGACGACGGCACTCAGATCAATGCGGTACAGATCGAGGTGCAGTTCTCCGGCGAGCACCTCGGCGGCCATCGTCTTGCCCGTGCCGCTATCTCCCGCGAAGAGCGC
>JALYXG010000698.1 GCA_030947205.1 Chloroflexota bacterium | reverse complement strand
TCGAGGGCGTCGCGGAGGCCGTCGCCCATCAGGTTGAAGGCGAGGACGGTGATGAAGATCGCCAGACCGGGGAAGAGCGTCAGCCACCACGCGCCATTCAGCAGTTCCGTTTGGCCTTGCTGGAGCATATTGCCCCACGAGGGCGTCGGAATCTGCACGCCGAGGCCGAGATACGAGAGCGCTGCTTCCAGCAGGATCGCGTAGGAGAGCCAGAGCGTCGCCTCGACGATGATTACGGCGAGCGTGTTCGGGAAGAGGTGCCGCCGGATGATCTGGGTCGGGGTCGCGCCGATCGCCCGCGCTGCTGTGACGAACTCCTGATTCCGCAGCGAAAGGAACTGTCCGCGCACGAGCCGCGCCGCGCCCGGCCACGAGGTGAGGCCGATGACGATCACCGTCGTCTGCAGACTCGCCGTGAAAAGCGCGGCGGCAGAAATGAGCAGCAAAATCTGCGGGATGGATAAAAGGATGTCTGTGAAGCGCATGATCAGCGCGTCCACCCAGCCACCGAAGAAGCCGGCGATCGCGCCGAGTGCCGTGCCGACGCTCATGATAATCAGCACGGCGGTGAAGCCGACGGCCAGCGAAACCCTCGCCCCGACGATCAGGCGGGCATAAACATCGCGCGTGTTCCGATCCGTCCCCAGCCAGTGCTGCGCTGTCGGCGGCTTGGAGCGCGCGCCCGGTTGCAGCACGGTCGGATCGTAGCGCGAAATCAGCGGCGCGGCGAGGGCAATGCCGTACATCAGCACGATGACGACCAGCCCCGCTACCGCCAGTTTGTTCTCGCGGAACCGGCGCAGCGCCACGCTCCGGCGTGGCTGCACCGCCGCAAGCCCGCGTTCCTCGGCATTGAGCGCGAGCGATGGTCGTGAGGCGTCGGCGGTCTGTGACATCGGTACTCCTACATCAGTGAGTAGTGGGCAGTGGGCAGTGGAAAGGGGGGGCGACTCGGGAATTTTCTCTGCTCACTGCCCACTGCCCACTCGTATCATCCCCCCGCCGCGCCCTGCCCGGAGAGCGAGACGCGCGGATCAACCAGCACATACACGAAGTCTATCAGGATGTTGATGAGGATCACGAATGCCCCCGCGACCATCGTCACGCCGAGGATGACCGGGTAATCGCGCCGTGTGATCGCATCGTAGGCGAGCAGCCCCAGCCCCGGCCATGCGAAAATCTGCTCGATGATTACCGCGCCGCCGAGGACGCGCGAGATTTGCAGGCCGGAAACCGTTACCATCGGGATCAGGGCATTACGCAGGCCGTGCCGGTAGAGGACGGCACGGTTGGAAAGCCCTTTCGCCCGCGCACTCGTCATGTAATCCTGCCGCATCACTTCGAGCATCGCGGAGCGCATGAAGCGCGCGAAGTAGGCGACCGACGGCAGCGCGAGGACGATCACCGGCATGACGAAGAACTTGATCCGACCCGGAAACGGCGCCTGGGCCTGCCCGGTACTGATCGTCGGTAGCCAGTGCAGTTGGACGCTCAGGTAGAGTTGCAGCAGGAGCGCGAGCCAGAAGTTCGGGATGGCGAGGCCGATGAACGAGCCGACCGTCGTCGTGTTGTCGAGCCAGCTGTACTGCCGGGTCGCGGACAGGATGCCGAGCGGGATGGCGATCAGCAGGGCAATGCTGAGCGAGATGCCCTGCAACAGGACCGTCGCGCCGATCCGGTTGCCGATCAATTCGAGGACGGGCTTGCTGTTGAAGGTGTAGGCCGTGCCGAGATCGCCGCGCACGAGCCGACCGAGATACCGTGCGTACTGCACGGGCAGCGGCTGATCCAACCCGAGATTATGGCGCGTCTGCTCGATGAAGCCCGGATCGGCATTCCCCTCCGAGATGAAGGCGCGCACCGGATCGCCGGGCGCGAGGTGGATGAGCGTGAACATGATGATGCTCAAGCCGAGCAGCAGTGGGATGACGATCAGCATCCGCCGCGCCATGTACGCACCAATCCCGCTCATCCCCGTTTCCTCTCATCCATGATGCTGCCAGAGTGGGAGGTTTGGGGTTCGGGGTTCGAGGAACGAAATCCCGAACCCTGAACCTCGAACCTCGAACCTCGTTACCCGTTCACGTACCACTGTTCGAGTTCGTAGAAGATGCCGCCCTCGTCCGCGCTGTCCACATACCCCGCGAACTTCTTCTTGACGGCGTGGAGGAAGGGGCGATACCAGGCGTAATAGGTCGGCGCGTCGTCCTGGATGATCGCCTGAATCTGCTTGTAGAGCGGCTTCTGGGCATCAACCGTCAGCGCCTGCTTCGCCTGTGTCAGCAGAGTATCGAGTTGCGGGTTGCTGTAGTTGCTGAAATTCTGAGACCCGGTCGTGGCAAACGTGTCGAAGAGCGAACCCGCGTCCACCGTCGCGCCGTCAACGCCCGCGCCGAAGACATCGTAATCCTTCCGGGTCAGTTTATCCG
>JALYXG010000634.1 GCA_030947205.1 Chloroflexota bacterium | reverse complement strand
CAAGCAGCACGAGGGGCTGGCGTGGGGCGGACGCCTCGGCCACTGCGTGTTCGGCGTGCCGCAGCGCCGCTTCGGGTTCGCCGACCGCACGGTGATACTCCGCCCGGGCGAGCTGCCCGTTCGCGCGCCCCCAGCGCACCTCGGGTCCCGCCCAATCGAGCCAGCGGTCATGTGCCTCCAGCCACTGGCGGGCCTGCTCGTGTGCGCCGTCGTCGAGTGTCAGGCGGGCGGCGAGACAGTGGAGGTCGAGGGCAATGAAGTAGGTCGTACCGGGTTCGGTACGCAGATCGTCGGGCAATCCCTCGCACACGAGCGCCCACGCCTCGTCCCGCTCCCCTTGCGCCCGCGCCATCGCGCCGATGTGAGGGAGGATCCATGGCGCGTCGAGGATAATCTCTCCCTCGTCTCGCGACGCCCAGAGCGCCCGTGCCTCTGCCCACCGCCCTGCGGCGATCAGCAGCGGGCAGTGGTTGAGATTGGGCGGCGCGACACCGAACGCCGCTTCCACCCGCCGGGTCGCGGTCGTCACGGCCGCGTCGTATCGCTGCCGCGCGTCCCGGTCATCGAGCGTGAACGGGAGGAGCAGGCTGACGCCCTCGATCGCCAGCGAGAACAGAAACCCGCCATCGTTCTGGATCGCCAGGAAGGTCGCGTGGGAGAGCGCGAGCGCCTGCTGCGCGTCGGCGACGCGACCGAGAACGACACAGGCCATCCAGATTGCCGCCTTCGCATTCGTATCCTCCCAGACCCCCGCCGCATCCACGTCGCGCCGGTCGAGACGCGCGAAGATCGTCTCCGGCGTTCCCCCGAGCGAGGTGAACACCTGCCGCCACTGACCGCTGCAGGCGAACATCTGTGCCCGATAGACCAGACGAAGCTCCCTGGGCAACGTCAACCCCTGGATGCCGTACAAATCGGGAAGCGCGTCGTCGGGGTAGGTATCTAGGACGGTGGTCGCCGCGTCCATGGCGAGCAGCGCCTCGCGGAGGCTTCCCTGCCAAAGGAGCGTCATCCCCAGCCGGAACTGCGCGACCGCCGCGAGCACGACATCGTCTGTGCGCTGTGCCGCCGCGAACGCTTGTTCGGCGTAGCGCATGCCCCATTTTTGAAAGGGATCCAGCCTCGCGAGCGCGAGCAACGCGCGGACCTGTTCCGTCCCCTTGAGCTGGGGCAGCGCCTCCTCGAACCGCGCGCGTGCCGTCTCGTAGGCGAACGCACGAAAGGCCCGCCAACCGGCGTTCGTCAACCATACCGTTGCGCGTTCGTCCCCCGCCGCCCGGAAGTGGTACGCCACCGCGTCCGGCGCGGGATCAACCGACTCCGCGAGCGTCTCAGCGATTGTGCGATGGAGACGCCGCCGCTGCCGCGTCGGTATCACCTCATAGAGCGCTTCCCGAATCAGTGCGTGCGCGAACGCCACCGCTACCGCGCCGCGTGTCTCGACAAACAGTCGTACCCCCAACCCTTGTTCGGCCACCGCCTCGACCACGCCTTCGTCCACCTCCCCGACCAGCGCCCAAACATCCAGCGACACCTGCTGCCCGATCACGGCGGCAACGCCGAGCAGCCGCTCTGCTTCCGTCCCGAGCCGTGCCACCCGCCCCGCCACGATCTGACGCAGCAGCGACGGGACCGCCACTCCTTCCAGATCGCCGAGCGTCTCTCCGCCCGTCGTCACCATGCCGCGCTCTGCGAGGGCACGCAGCATCTCGTGGGCGAAGAGCGCGTTCCCCTCCGTGCGCCGAATAAGGTACGTCACCAATCGGTCCTCATCCGCGACGCCGAGGCGGTAGCGCTCACGGATGAGGGTGTGGAGCGCGACCGCCGAGAGGGGGGCGAGGTCGAGCCGTTCTGCCCGCGATTCGCGTACGAGCAGCGGGATGAGTTGGGAGAAAGGATGATGATCATCGAGGTCATCGGGGCGGTAGTTCACGACCAGCAGTAGCGGTAGCGCGGCGAGCGAGCGGGCAAGGAAGCGCAGGAGGTCAAGGGAGGCGGGGTCGGCCCACTGCATATCATCGAGCAACAGGACGAGCGGTTGCTCGGCGGCCGCAGCCACGAAGAAGGCGCGGACCTCGGCAAAGAACTGGCCGGGGCTCTGTGCGGCGGTCTGGAGCGCGGCGGGGCGGGGGGGGATGCTGCCCGGAGGACCCTCGGAAGAGGGAGGGAACTGGCAGCGGGCCTCGGTCCACGGACCAAATGGCGGGGTCTCGGAGAGGTCGTAACAGCGCCCGACGAGCACGAGGGCCCCGTGTTGTT
>JALYXG010000627.1 GCA_030947205.1 Chloroflexota bacterium | reverse complement strand
TGGATACTTGCCATCCCGACAAGGGAAACCAGGAGCAAAAAGGTCGCCGTCAGTGTCAGTATTCGCCGCATTCCTCACTCGTCCTTCCATCAAACAGTCCCATCGCGTGCCATCCGGGAGCGGTACGCAGCCCGCCCGACCATGACCGCAACAGACTGCACGGACATGATGGATGTGTCAAATTGTACGAGAGAACCTAACCCCCGGCCCCTTCCCGCGAGGAAGGGGAGCGAGCCACTGAAAGATCGAGATGTTACGGGAACGCCACGGTCCTGCAAAGAGTCATCCCTTCCCACGCCGAGTGACGGAAGGGGCCGGGGGTTAGGTTCCCTCCCTCGTCTTCGCGTATCATGTGAGGAATATTCCGGCAGGATGCGCGAGGGGTGAAGCATGAACGTGGCAATGACGCTGGAAGCGACGGTGACGCGCGTGTTGATCGGGTTGCACCCGCTCGTGCCGCTGGCGGAGAAGCAGGCATCGCCGGATGGGCGCTATCTCGTCTCGTCGTGCGTGCAAGAAGTGCGCGCGACGCTCGAAGGGTTGGAGGGCGACCGGCACGCCGGCTTCACGCGCCGCGCCGATGCCCGCGTGCCGCAGTATCCGCGTGGCACAGAAATCCACAACAGCCGGCATGTCTCGCTCGTCGCCGAGGAGGAACTGGCCCGGATCGCGGCCAACATGGGCGTGCCGATCGTCGAGCCGGAATGGATCGGCGCGAACCTCGTGCTGCGCGGCGTCCCGAACCTCTCGTCCCTGCCACCGCTGACGCGCATCTCTTTCCCGGAATTCGCAGCCATCGCGCTGGAAGGCGAGAATCACCCGTGTGTCTACCCCGGCAAGGCGATCCAGAACCACTACCCGGACCGACCGGGGATCGGCAAGCAGTTCCCGAAGGCAGCGCATCATCTGCGCGGTGTGGTTGGATGGGTGGAGCGTGCGGGCATGATCCGCATGGGCGATACCGTCCGCATCGCCATACCGGAGCAAGCGCTGTATCGCGTGCCGGAACTGGTGGCGCGATAGGTTCGGGGTCTTTCCGATGGCGGCGGGATGATGAGCATGAGCAACTTAACTGGGTAATGGCTCGGTGGCACAGGTTTTCAACCTGTGCGTCTGGCATGCCGCCCCGGAGGGCACCCGAAAACCTGCCCTACCCGATTACCAGTGTACGTTGTTAGTGTTCATGAGCCCTGCCAGAGATTGGTCTACGAGGCTGCCCGCGCGTACACCACGAGATTGCCCGCGTATTCTCCGCGTGTGCGGTCGAAGGCGCTGCGGGAATCACAGGTAATCAGGTTGAGATGGGTATCGGTTGCTGCCCCGAAAACGCGATCGAGGGGCACATCCGCACGCGTATAGGCTTCCGACGCCGTCACGACGAACGTCCGCTCGATGCTATCGTCGCCGACGACGACGATCTGATCGCCGCCCACCAGTTTGCTGAGGTCCCAGAAGACCGCTTTCCCAGTGGTCGAATCCACATGCCCCGCGACGACGGCATTGCCTTGCTCGCCCGGTCGCGCGCCGAGATCGTACCAGGCGGTGTTGTCGAAATTCTTGGGCACATCCATCGAGCCGTCCGGTGTCTGTCCGACCTTCTCCACAGCAGCATCCACATTGATCGCCGGAATCTTCAGCCGAAGCGGTAGCCCGGCGCGCGGCTTCACCGGCGCGGGGTCACCGAGCCTGCGAATAAAGGTCCGCCCCGGAGCGGTCGCCGTGACGGCGTTCGGAGGCGGCGGATTCGCGGCCGCAACGCTGCTCCCGGAGGAAGTAATCATCGGGGAACATGCGCCGAAGAGCATGGTGAGCGCGAACGCAACACGAACGATCCGCGCGCGGGAATACGCAATTAAGTTATCGGAGTGCATGCGATTCATCTACCTCATACCTCGACCCGGTCTCTTCATTGGGTGGGTCATACCGCCGATTCATGCACCCGGTAGCGCGAGTCCCAACAAGAACAGATGATAGCGAAGGAAGGCCGTGGAAGGGTTTCTTCCACGGCCCGGAAACGCAAGGAACCAAACCCTAAGACCCGGTTTTTCCCTTATCCGTCGCCGAGGCGGCGGATGAAGGCCGACTCACCACCACCACCGGTTCGCGGCGGTGCGGGCGGAGCCGGTGCAGCCGTCGGCGCGGGTGCCGGGGCTGGCGCCGGAGCAGCGGCGGGAGCAGCGAAGAAGGGAGCGACGAGGGCGAGGACCTGATCCGGTGTCCGCCCCTTCGCCACCACGTCCGGCGCCGCCGCCTGCCCCGCCAGGTCCCGGAAGATCGCCGCGTGCTCCGCTTCCACCGCGTGGATC
>JALYXG010000605.1 GCA_030947205.1 Chloroflexota bacterium | reverse complement strand
TGCCGACCACGGCAGTCGGCGCCTGGGGCGATCCAATGGGGGCTGTCGGGGTCGTTGGGGCCGGCTTCGCGGCGGTGGGCTGCGACGTTGGTGTCGTGCCCGTGCGCGGTGTGGCAGTCAGCGTGCGGGATGCGGTCGTTGGCGTCGGGGTGAGTGGGTGGGCGCTGGTTGCCGTGGCTGCGATGCTCGCTGGTGACTGGCTCGGGGCGCTGATGGTTGGCGTGCCATTCGGCGGCGTCGCCGCTGTTTGCCCCGGCGCCTGGCTCGGCACTGCGGTACCGTTCGGCGTCGCCGTCGCGGTGCTAACGGGTGTGGGGCTTGTCGGGATTGCCGGTAGCGCGATCGGGGCTGCGCCGGGTGCATCCTGAAGGAGCGCCCCGACGGTTGTCCCGCCATGCTGGGGCGACGTGCCCCCCACAAGCGCCGCAACCGGCTTGCGCGCCGTCACCTCGACGACGGTGATCGCGCCCATCGCGAGGACGAAGACCAACCCCGCCACACCGGCCACCATCCCCCACCGGATGGGACGCCGCACTCGCTGCGGCGGGATCACGATGCGTTCGATCCTGCCGGTATGCGGGTTGAAGCGAGTCTGGATACGCGCCCGCGCTCGGTGGAGTGAGTGAGTGTAGAGCGCCCCGCCGATGCTTGCCACGATGCTGGTAATCGCCGCACCGAGCAGCGTTCCCTTGAGGCCGAAGGTCGAGGCGACCAGCGCGGCGGAGACGGACGCAAGCGCCCCGGCGATCACCTGAATAACGGATAGTTGAATCTTCGTCTGCTCATGTTCCCGCATCATGTCCCTTCCTGCAACCCCTGTCCCCGCCGCATGTATCCCCTGCCGCGCCCGTGCTCCAGTAGCGTGAACACGCCAGCGGCATGTATGCCTTGGTACCGGGATTATGTCAACCTTCGTCGGGCGACACCAAGTCAAGGGTCAACGGGGGCGGAAAGCGATCGGGTTTCGCCCTGGTTATCGGCGTGTTGGCGCGGGGGAGAGCGAGGGCGCAAACGAAGGCGAGGAGCAGCGCGCCGACATTGACGAACATCGCAGTCACGTAGGCGTCGGCGTAGTTGCGGGCGTTGGCGCGTTGCAGGGCGTCGGCAATGGCGCCCGTTGCCGACGCGTTGGCGGGCTGCAAGGTCGGCGTCTGACAACGGGGTGGGGCGATGGCGGGGTCGCGGCTGCGGGCGCGGTCGTCGGCGCAGGCACGGAAGTCGGCGATGGTCGCACTCGCCGATGCCGCCGGGAGTTGCTGCTGGAGGGTGGGGGCGATTGCCGCGCTGACCGTCGGCGCGTGTTGGGAGAGGACACCGAAGAAGACGACGCCGATCATCGCCACGCCGATCGCGCCCGCGATCTGCTGCACCGTCGTCAGCACCCCGGCGGCGGAGCCGGCATGCCGGTTCGGGATGCCGGCCAGCGACAGGCCAATCAGCGGCGGATTCGTCCACCCGGCTGCGGCGCCTTCCAGTAGCATGAAGGGGAGCAGTTGCACGCCGTGGAGCGTCACGCCGTTGCGATGGACGATCACGCCGATGATCGCCCACGCGGTGGCCTTCTGGATGAGTGCGAACATCACAAGCCGCCCACCCAGCCTCCGCACGAGTTTGCCGGAAAGCGTCGCGGCGATGAAAAAGCCGATCGGGGCGGGTGCGAAGGTCAGCCCGGCGGCGAGCGGCGAATAGTGCAGGCCGATCTGGAGATAAAGGGCGAGCGTGAAAAACATCGCCGGGTTTGCCGCCCCGAACAGAAAGCCGACGAACAGCCCGGCGGAGAACGCGCGCTCCCGGAACAGACTCAGCACAACGAGCGGCGCGTCATCCCGCGCCGTCTTACGCCGCTCGAACAGCACAAAACCAACGAGCGCCGGGACGGAGGCGGCGAGGCAGACCCACGCCCAGAGCGGCCAGCCCGCGTCCCGTCCCTCAACCATTGGGAAGGTCAGCAGGAAGAGCGCGCCGGTGATGATCGCTACGCCGCCGAGGTCAAGGTGACGCGCGGTAGGGGAGTGGGTCTCGCGGACGAGCGGCTTGGCGGCGATCAGCGCGGCGATGCCGATCGGGATGTTGACGAGGAAGACGACCCGCCAACCTAGCCCGAACAGGTTCGCGCGGATCAAAAAGCCACCCAATGCCTGCCCGGCGAGTGAGGCGATGCCGATCACCGCGCCGTAGACGCTCAGAGCGTTGCTCCGTTCGTCCGGCGGGAAGGTCACCTGGATGATCGAAAGCACCTGCGGGCTCATCAATGCCGCGCCGAACCCCTGCACGAGTCGCGCGCCGACGAGCAACTCCGGCCCCGGCGCGAGACCGCAGAGCGCCGAGGCGAGGGTGAAGCCCGCCATGCCGAGCATGAAGAGCCGCTTGCGCCCGTAGATGTCGCCCAATCGCCCGCCTGTGATCAGCGTCACGGCATAGGCGAGTGCGTATCCGGCGATGACGAGCTGAATCTGCGCGAAACTGGCGTGGAGGTCGCGCTGCATCGTCGGGATGGCGACATTGACGACGAACTGATCGAAGACCGCCATGAAGGACGCCGCCACCACGACCGCCAGTGCGAGCCACCGCCGGGCATCGAGTTCCGGGGTGGTCGTGGCGGTCAGTTCGGCCGGTGTCGTATGCGTCACGCAGTGAAAACCTTTGTTCGTCTCATCAACGCTTCACACAAATATACATCGCATACGTCCCCGACGGGCGATGCTGCGCCTCCCGGATCGTGAAGCCCGACCGCTCGAGCAACGGCTCGAGCAGCCAACTGAACGTGCTGTACTCCTCGCGCACATGCGTCGCCAACTCATCGCGCGTCCAGCCGACTTCCGGGCGAGCCGCCGCACCGGCGAGCCATGCCTCGATCGCGCCGTCCGCCTCGGACGGATCGAACGAGAAAACGAGGTCGCGCAGAAGGAGCACGCCGCCCGGCCGCAGCAGGGCCGCAATCCGCGCGAGCGCGAGCCCCTTCCAGAAGTCGGGGAGATGGTGCAGGGCGTTGCGTGAGTAGACGAAGTCCGCCGCGTCGCCTTCGTGTTCGTAGCTCAGGAATCCCCC
>JALYXG010000550.1 GCA_030947205.1 Chloroflexota bacterium | reverse complement strand
CTCAGTTCGCTCGTGAGGGCGTCCACGGTGCAGCCGTCGAACTCGACGACGCGATGGCACGCGGTGCAGATCAGGTGGTGATGGTGGCCCGGCGTCGTGTGGATGTACTGGCTGCAATGCTCCTCGTCGTGCAGTCGGCGGAGGTAGCCCAATCCGGCGAGCGTGTCCACGGTGCGGAAGACGGTCGCGCGGCCAATGCCTGCGACGCCGCGCAGTTGGTCATACAGTCCGTCCGCTGTGAAGCCGCCTGGCGTCGCGAGGACCGCATCCACAATGGCGATGCGTGGCTGCGTGATGCGGTACCCTTCGTCCCGCAGCAGGCGGATAATTTCGTCCCGGTTCGCTGTGCCGGTATCGAGGCTGATGCTCATCATGCGCTCCTTCTCGCCGCCGTCGTGGCGGCGATGGTATTCAGTCAAGTATAGCATTTCAACTTTTCTGTATTGCGCGGCGGTGGGTGAAGCGGGTCGTGAGGTATCCCTGGCGTGGCGAGAACAAGAGGGCGAGGAAGAAGATCGCTGTCGCGACGATGACGATGGTCGCGCCGGGGGCGAGTTCCGCCGGATAGGAAACGAATAGCCCGATGACCGCTGAGAACGCGCCGATCGCCGCGCCGAGCGCCATCATCGTTGGCACGCGGTCGGTGAGCAGGCGCGCCGCCGCGCTCGGTGTGAGGATCATCGCGACGACGAGGACATTGCCGACTACCTGCAAGCAGACGACGATCGTCAGCGTCAGCACGCCGAGCAGCAGCAGATCGAGCGCCCACGCCGGATAGCCGAGTGAGGCGGCGTAGATTGGGTCGAAGGAGATCAGCAGCAGTTCGCGATAGAAAAAGAAGACAAGGGCGAGGATCAGCGCGCCCATCGCGCAGATGATAACGAGGTCCGCCGTCGAAACGCCGAGCACATTGCCAAACAGCAACGACGACAGGTCCTTGCGATATGAGCGGATGCGGCTAATCAGCATCACGCCGAGCGCGAACGCCCCCGCGAACAGGACGCCAATCGCGGAATCGTTCGAGACGCGCCGGTTGCGCGACACACCGCCGATCAGCACGGCCGTCAGCAACCCGGCGACCAGCGCGCCGCCGAGGATGCTCGTGCCGAGCAAGTAGGCGACAGCGACGCCGGGGAAGGTCGCGTGTGCCAGCGCGTCGCCGAGAAAGGCGTAACCGCGCAGCACGACATATGTGCCGACGACACCGCACAGCACGCCGATCAGGAGCGCCGCGACGAGCGCGTGCTGGAAGAACTGCTTGTGCAGCACGGAGCCGTAGTCCTTCCAAAGGTTCGCCAGCACAATCACGGGAGCATCACCGCCTCGCTGCCATGCAGATGAAAAAGGCGGCCGCCATAGGTACGCTCCAGCACATCGAGGCGGAAGGTCGTCTCGACCGGACCGAAGGCGATCACGCTGCGGTTGAGGCACAGGACGTAGTCGCAGTGGCTGCGGATGCTCGTCAAGTCATGCGTCGAAAGGAGGACGGTCTTGCCGTCGTCGCGGAAGGCGGCGAGCAAGTGAAAGATCGTCTCCTGCGAGGCGGCATCAATCCCCGCGAACGGCTCGTCGAGGATCAGCAGATCCGCCTCCTGGGCGAGCGCGCGAGCGAGGAAGACGCGCTGCTGCTGGCCTCCGGAAAGCGTGCCGATCTGCCGCGCGAGGAAAGGAAGCATGCCGACCTGAGTCAGCGCGTCGTGAACGCACGTTTCGTCGGCGGCGGTCGCGCGGTGGCCATGGCCCATCGCGGCGTAGCGGCCCATCAGCACGACATCGCGCACCGTGACCGGAAATTGCCAATCTACTGCCTCGCGCTGCGGGACGTAGGCGATCCGTCGGCGCGCCCGGCGGATCGTCGTGCCGAAGAGCGCGATGCTGCCGTGCTGGTGCGGCTGCATACCCATGATCGTGTGCAGGAGCGTCGTTTTGCCCGCGCCATTCGGCCCGATGATGCCGGTGACAGCCTGGGCGGGGAAGGCGACCGTGATGTTCTCGATGGCGGTGGCGCGGTGATATGCGACGGTGATATCGCGGACATCAATCACTGTCGCCGTGGCTTCGTGCATTTCAATCCTTACTTGATTGCGTTGGTGATGGTCGTCGCGTCATAGGTCATCATCTTGATGTAGGTATCGCCCGTGCTGCCGGGTTCGCCGAGCGTATCGCCATAGAGCGTATCCACAATCGCGATCCCCGTCTCCTTCGCCACCTGCTGCGCGACCTTCGGGTTTGCGGACGACTCGGCGAAAATCGCCTTCACTTTCTCCTTTTTGATCGTATCAATCAAGTCGCTGACCTGCTTGGCGGACGGCTCGGCGGTGTCCGAGATGCTGGGGATCACCGCACCGACAATCGTCAAATCATATCGCTGCGCGAGGTAGCGGAAGGCGTCGTGGTTCGTGACGAGCTTACGCTGCGCTTTCGGCACTTGCTCGAAGATGCCCTTCAGTTGCTCGTCGAGTTGGGTCAATTGGTCGGTGTAGGCTTTGGCATTCGCCTGATATACCGTTGCGTTTGCCGGGTCCACTTTCGCCAGCCCACTCGTGATGTTCGTCACCATCGTCTGCGCATTCGTCGGATCGAACCAGACGTGCGGATCGCCCTC
>JALYXG010000540.1 GCA_030947205.1 Chloroflexota bacterium | reverse complement strand
ACGACGCGCTTCGGCAGCGGTTGGGCATGGCTGACGGCGAGTGGTGGCACACTGGCAATCTCCAGCACCGCGAATCAGGACAGCCCGCTGATGGAAGGCAAGACGCCGCTCCTCGGCCTCGATGTCTGGGAGCACGCCTACTATGTGGACTACCGGAACCGCCGCCCGGACTACATCACCGCCTGGTGGAACGTCGTCAACTGGGACGAAGTCGGCAAACGGTACGACGCCGCAAAGTAAGCGATTCCTGTGTACAATGTTCGACATACGTCTGCATTAGCGCGGGAGAGGGGCACCCCTTGTGGGTGCCTTTCGCATTCATAGACAATGTGCGATTTTTTCTCCTACAACAACCGCCCCTGCTGCGCGACGACGGCGATGCGCTTTGCTTCGCGCTCGGCCTGCCGGATCGGCTTCAGTTCGTCCCAGTTCTGGCCCGCTTTCGCCTCGACTTCGAGCGGGACAACCAATTCAAACGCGCCGGTCATCGCCTCGGTGACGACTTCGCAGGTCTGTTCCAGTTCGCTGGCGGGCACTTCGAGCACCAGTTCGTCGTGGACTTGGAGGAGCATCTTGCCGCGCAGAGCGTCGCGCCGTAGCATCTCGTCCACGCGGATCATCGCCCGTTTGACGATGTCCGCCGCCGTGCCCTGGATCGGCGCGTTCATCGCGGCGCGCTCGGCGGCCTGGCGGACATTCGGGTTGCGCGACTGCAACTCCGGGAAGTAGCGGCGGCGACCGAGCAGGGTGGAGACGTACCCCTTCTCCAATGCTTCCTCGCGGATCGAATCGGTCAACCGCTTCACGCCGGGGAAGCGCTCGAAGTAGATTTTGATGTAGTCGCGCGCCTTCCCCTGCGAGATGCCCGCGCTGTTCGCGAGACCGAAGGCGCTGATACCATAGATGATGCCGAAGTTGACCGTCTTCGCGAGCCGCCGCGTGTCCGGGTCCACCGACTCATACGGCACGTCGAACATCTCCGCCGCAGTCGCGGTGTGGATGTCCCGCCCCTCACGGAAGGCTTCCAGGAGCGATTCGTCGCGCGAGACGTGGGCGAAGATGCGCAGTTCGATCTGCGAGTAGTCGCAGGCGAGCAGCACCGCCGGTTCGCCGTCGAAGATCGTCGTTTCTGGTGTATTCCCCGCAACAAAAGCGTGCCGCACTTCGCGCCCAACCTCGGTGCGAATGGGGATATTTTGCAGGTTCGGGTCGGTCGAAGAGAGCCGCCCTGTCGAGGCGACCGCCTGATTGAACGACGTATGCACGCGCCCCGTTTCCGGGTTGATGAGCAACGGCAGCGCGTCTACGTATGTACCTTTCAACTTCGACAACTGCCGGTATTCGAGGATTTGCTTGACGATCGGGTGCTCCCACTGCAACGGCTCCAGGACGTCTGAGGCGGTGCTGTAGCCCGTCTTCGTTTTCTTGCCGTGCGGCAGGCTTAGTTCATCGAAAAGCACTGCGCCCAGTTGCATCGGGGAGTTGATGTTGAACGGATGCTTCGCCAATTCGTAGACATCGGCAGCGAGCGCGGCCATCTGCTCATCAAGGCGCACGGAGAGCGTGCGGAGGTACTCACCGTCCACCGTGATGCCGGTGCGCTCCATGCCTGCGAGGATTGGCACGAGCGGTAGTTCGATCTCGTCCAGCAGGTGCAGGATTTCGCGCTTCTGCAAATCATCCCGCAGCGGCGCGACAAGGGCATTGGTGCAGTAGGCATCGGAGGCGGCATAGGCGGCGGCTTGCGGCACCGGTACCTGCGCCATCGTGATTTGGTTGCGCCCCGTGCCGATCAAGTCCGTGATGTGCGTCATCTCGATGCCGAGGCGCGTGAAGGCAAGTTCCTTCAATCCGACCGACGTTTCGCCGAGCAAATATGCGGCGAGCATCGTGTCAAAAACGAGGCCGTTCAATTCCAGCCCCGCCCGCTCGAAGGCGAGGATGTCGAACTTCGCATTGTGCGCTACTTTGACAATGTCCGGGTCGGCGAAGACCGGGCCGAGATGCTCGCGCACCTCGGGCACGCTCAGTTGCTCGTCCGCCAGATAATGGCCGACGGGCAGATACCACGCCTCCTTGCCATCCACGGCGAGCGAGATGCCGACCAGCGCGCCCGTCACCGGATTCGTGCTCGTCGTCTCAGTGTCGAAGGCGAACGTCCCCGCCTCGCGGAGCCGCGCCGCCAGCGCAGGCAAATCCGCCGCCTTCGTTACGGTCGTAACGACATGCTCGTGGTCGCCGTGATTCGTGCTCTTCTGCGCCGAGACGTGCTCGGGCAACTTCGTCAGCAGCGAGCGGAACTCCAACTCGCGGAACAGGCTGACGACTTTTTCGCGGTCGTACTCGTGCGTCCGGCACGCTTCGAGGTCGAGTTGAAGGTCAACGTCCGTCACAATTGTCGTCAGCACCTTGCTCTTCAAGGCGTCCTCATACTGTGACGTGATGAGGTCGCGGATGCGTGGGGGCATGATCTCGTCGAAATGATCGCGCCAGTTTTCGAGCGGGCCGAGTTGCTTCAGGAGCGCGGTCGCGCTCTTCTCGCCGATTCCCTTAACGCCGGGAATGTTGTCGCTCTTGTCGCCGACGAGCGCCTTGTAATCGGCGACGAGCGGCGGCGCGAAGCCGTATCGCTCGACGGTCTTCGCCATATCGTAGATACGGAAGTCCGAAAAGCGATTCTGCACGCCGGGCAGCACGACGCTGACGCCATCGTCTGAGACGAGTTGCAGCGTGTCCGTGTCGCCTGTGACGATATACGTCTCGACCCCTTCGCGCGCCGCGACCCGGCCGAGCGTGCCGATCACATCGTCCGCCTCGTAGCCGGGAATCATGAAGATCGGGATGTTGAGGGCCTCGACAACTTCCTTGACACGCTCCTGCTGCTGCCGCATCTCATCCGGCATTGGCGGGCGATGTGCCTTATAGGTGGCGAGCAGGTCGTCGCGGAATGAGCCGCCCTTGTCGAAGGCGACGACGATGTATGTCGGCGAAAAGGCGCGCAACGCATCGAGCATCATCGCGGTGAACCCAAAAGTGGCATTGACGAGTTCGCCGGACGAGGTCGCCATCGTCTGCGGCAGCGCAAAGAAGGCGCGATACAGGAGGGCGTGACCGTCAATCAGGACGATTCGTTCTTTTGCCACGTCGCTCTCCTTTTTGAGGACGAAGGACTGAGGACTAAGACGGCATCCAACTTAGTCCTTAGTCCTTAGTCCTTCGTCCTCTCTCAATTGCCTTCTTTTTTCTCGTCCGGGAAGTCGAGGCCGTTGATAAAACTGCGGAAGGAGTTAAGTTTCTCGTCGTCGGGGGACGGCTTCGGCTTCGCTTCTCCGTCGGCTTCCTCCTCGTCCTCACCGAAAAGGACGCCTGCCTTCTCCATCACAACTTCGTCCACGAAGATCGGCACCTTGGTCCGCACGGCGAGGGCGATGGCATCGGAAGGGCGGGAATCAATTTCCACCTGCCGCCCGGCCGCCTCGATAACGATGGTGGCGTAGAAGACATCGTCGCGCAGCCCGGTGACGAGAATGCGCCGGACGCGCCCGCCGAGGTCGCCGATGATTTTCTTCATAATGTCATAGGGGAGTGGTCGGGCCGCCTCGACCCCTTGCAACTCCATCGCAATCGCCTCGGCCTCGAAATGCCCGATCCAGATCGGGAGATACCGCTCGCCCTCCAACTCCTTGAGGATGACGACGCGCTGGCTCGTGACGAGGCTGACGCGGATAGATTCGACGACTGATTCGATCATCTGGCGCACGCCTTTCGCGGCAGGCTTTTGGTGCGAAATTTCCCGGCACGGCGCGACGTGGATAGATACAAAAACCCGTCCTCCACGCAGCGAAACCACGCAACGTTTCTGCCCCGATTGTACCGCCATCGCCCGAATCGGGCAACGTCATCGCGCTCCCGCCACTACCGGGGAGAGCGTAGCCGCAACGCGCTCCAGGAGTTCGTCCGCCAATTCCCGATACGCCTGCGCGCCCCGCCCGGAAGAGTCGTATTCGGTGATTGCCTGCCCGTACGACGGCGCTTCCGCGAGGCGGACGGTGCGCGGTACGACGCTCTTGAAGATGCGCGTTGGGAAGAAACGGCGGACCTCCGCGACGACTTGCGGCGCGAGCCGGGTGCGCGCGTCGTACATCGTCATGATAACGCCCGTCACATCCAGCGTCGGATTGACGGTTCGCTTGACGCGATCCACCGTCTGCACCAGTTGCAGCAGCCCTTCGAGGGCGAGGAATTCGCACTGGATCGGGATGAGAACGCCGTGCGCGGCGGTCAGCGCGTTGACGGTGAGCAGGCCGAGCGAGGGCGGGCAATCCACGAAGATGAAATCGTAGGATTCCGCAATCGTCCCAAGCGCGGCGCGCAAGTAGGTTTCGCGCCGGGGCAGGTCCACCAGTTCGATCTCCGCCGCTGCAAGGACACTCGTGCTCGGCAGGAGATCGAGATGCGGCACGCGCGTTGGCCGGATCACTTCGGCGGCGGGCGCTTCGTTGAGCAGCACGTCGTAGAGCGTCGTCAGCATCGCCGCCTTGTCCATGCCGAGGCTGCTGGAAGCGTTCCCTTGCGGATCGGTGTCCACCAAAAGGACACGCCGCCCTTTCGCCGCAACGCACGCCGCGAGATTAACGGCGGTCGTCGTCTTACCGACGCCACCCTTCTGATTCGACACCGCGAAAATTCGCGCGCCCCCGCCCATACACACCGCTTCCGAACACCCGTACGAACACTGCCGCGAGTGTAGCGCGATGATCGGGGGAGTGCAACGGGAGTGGGAACCTCACCCTTTACGCCACCGCCGATCGTTTCTCGGCTCGGAACATGTAGCCGATGCCGCGTACGGTATGGATGAATGTCGGGGCTGCGGGGTTGGATTCGATCTTCGCGCGCACGCGGCGAATATACACATCTACGCGGTTGCCGAAGTCGTCGCAGTCGTAGCCCCAGGTCCGCTCGATCAGCGCCTCGCGGGTGATGACGCCGTTGGCGTTGCGCATCAGGCATTCGAGAATCTTCATCTCGGTCGGCGTGAGAAGGACAGGGGGGCGGCCCGGCGCAGAGAATGCCAAGTCGCCGAGATCGAGGCAAATCTCGCCCACTTTGATGACCGAGCCGTAGACATTCCGCTCGACGCGGTGATAGCGACGCAGCACTGCCTGGATGCGCGCCAGGAGTTCGGTCGGCTCGAACGGCTTCGCGACATAGTCGTCCGCGCCGTGCTCGAAGCCTTCCACTTTGTCGCTCACTTGCGAGCGCCCGCTGAGGAAAATGATCGGAATGTCGGGGTGCGCGTCGCGCATCTCTTTCGCGACGACATAACCGTCCACATGCGGCAGCGTGATGTCGAGCAGGACAAGGTCAATCGCGTTGTTGTGCAGGAACGCGCTCGCGCCGCGCGGGTCCGCGAGGACGGTGATCGAGTACCCTGCATCAGCGAGCAGAAACGTCAGCAATTTGCCGATGAGGGGGTCATCGTCAATAAGTAAAATGTGCATGTTCATCCGTCGTTTCCCTGTATGGTCCAGCGCATCGCGGTCTTTTCCTTCCCGTACGTGCCCATGCCGCATATGACGCCGACACCACGTCTCCCCTTCCATAGACGATAATGCATCCCTATCCTGACATTTATTTCTGTTCCGCGACCCCCAAGTATGACAGCTCTGTCATTTTCTCTCGGTTCCTACCTTCCGACCTGTTGTTCAGCAGTTCGCGGCGCGGAGGGGAATGGAGCATGTACACTACCAATCAACGACGACCGCGCCAGGGTGAAAGAGGGAGATGCACCGATGCAAACCGCCAGTCGAGGGCTGATCGTGGATACGCACATGCATGTCTGGAAGATTGACCCGCCACGCTACACGCTCGAACAAACGCTCGCGGATGTCCTGCTACCGACGGAGGATGCGCCGATCGAGGACCTGCTTGCCGACAACGCGGCGGCGGGCGTCGCGCATACCGTCCTCGTGCAGCCGAGCACGTCCGGATGGAACAACCGCTACGTCGTCGAGAGCGCGGCGGCGCACCCGCGCCTCTTCGCGGCGCACGGGCTGATTGACCCTGATTCGCGGACGAATGCCGCCGATCTGCGCGAATGGATGGCGGCGGGCATGGCCGGTTTCCGATTCAACATGGTGCGCGACCGTGACCCGGCATGGGTGAACGCGCCGCGCAACCATGCCCTCTGGGAAACGGCGCAGGAACTCGGGGCGGTAATCAATGTGCAGATGCACCCGCCCCAGGCGTGGCGGCTCCTCGAGATCGCCGGTCGCTATCCCGGCGTCAAGGTGATCGTGGACCATCTCGGCAAGCCGGACATCGCCGAGCCGCCGCCGTACGCGCAGTTCGCGCAGGTCCTCGCGCTCGCCGACCTACCAAATACCTACGTCAAGGTTTCCGCGCTCTCGCTCGCCTCGCGCACCAGGGAATACCCGTACCGTGATGTCTTTCCCTGGGTGAAGATGCTCTACGAGGCGTTCGGCCCGTCGCGGCTCCTCTGGGGCACCGGCTATCCCGGCGTGCGCCGTGCCCTCCCGCTCGACAAGGAACTGGCGATCATCACGCAGCACCTCCCCTTCCTACTCGAAGACGACAAGCAGTGGATCCTCGGCCGCACGGCGATGACCATCTGGCCCTTCGCACCGGGCTAACGGAAGCCGGGGAGAACCGCAGAGGCCGCAGAGAGCGCAGAGGACACAGAGAAGAAAAAGAGAGAAGAAGTCAATTCCCGTGTTTTCTCCGCGATCTCTACGCGCTCTGCGGTTCTCCCCGGCTTCACTTCTCTGGCGACAGGATGTGTTTGCCACTATACTGGCGCGTGTTCGTACACAGTGGGAGGGTGGCTATCGCAGGGAAGGGGCGAGTACGTGCAGACCGAGCGCCGCGAGACGGGCAAAAACGAGACGGACGAATCTAAAACGGTTGGCGAACATCCTGCTTTGAAACAGGAGCATAATCGGCAATCGGAAGCGGTACGGCGCGCTATCACGCCGTGGTTGAGCGGCGCAGATACGCTCGTCTACGTCCTCGTCGGCATCGTCTTTCTCGCGGGCGCATTAGCGATGCTTGGCTACACCGTGTACACCTTCATCG
>JALYXG010000529.1 GCA_030947205.1 Chloroflexota bacterium | reverse complement strand
TTCTTGCATTCCGGGTAGCCGGAGCAGGAAAGGAAGCGCCCGTAGCGCGAAACGCGGATGACCATCGGCTTGCCGCAGAGATCGCAGATTTCGTCCGTCGCCTCGCCCTTCACCGCGTCGCCGTCCGCCTCCGCCTTTTTGGCGGTCGCGTCGAACGGCCCGTAGAACTGATGTAGTAGCGGCACCCACGCCGTCTTGCCGTCCGCGACATCGTCCAGCCGCTCCTCCATCTGCGAGGTGAAGCCGTAGTCCACGATCTCGGGAAAGTTCTTGACGAGCACATCGGTGACAATCGCACCCAACTCGCTCGGCACGAGCACTTTCTCGTCCTTCGTGACGTAGTTGCGGTTCATGATCGTTGCAATTGTCGGCGCGTAGGTGCTCGGTCGGCCAATGCCCAGTTCTTCCATCGCCTTGACGAGCGTTGCCTCGGTATAGCGGGGTGGCGGCTGCGTCCAGTGCTGCTCCGGCACGAGACTGACGAGGTCCACCGGCTCATCTACGTTGAGTGCGGGCAAGGCGTCCTTGTCCATCTCGTCGTCGCTGTCGCCCACGTCGCGCCCTTCCCGATAGACTTCCAGGAAGCCGGGGAAGCGGATCACCGAACCACTCGCGCGGAAGGTGTACGCCGTGTCACGCTGCTGCGGCGAGCCGAGGATGTCCACCTGCGTGACATCGAAGACCGCCTGCGCCATCTGGCTGGCGAGGAAGCGCTGCCAGATCAGCCGGTAGATATTGAACTGCTGCGGGCTGAGGTAGGGGCGTACATCCTCCGGCGTGCGGGCCGGATCGGTCGGGCGGATCGCCTCGTGCGCCTCCTGCGCACCCTTCGCCTTGGTGCGGTAAAAATTCGGCTTGCTGGGGTAGAAGTCGCCGCCGTAACGCGCAACGATCACCCGCCGCGCCGCCTCACGCGCCTCGTCCGAGATATTGACCGAGTCGGTGCGCATGTAGGAAATCAGGCCAACCTCGCCCTCCTTGCTGGAGAGTTTGACGCCCTCGTAGAGTTGCTGCGCGATCCGCATCGTGCTCGCGACGGCGTAGCCATGCTTGCGCGACGCTTCTTGTTGGAGCGTACTCGTCGTGAACGGCGGCGCGGCGTTGCGCTTCCGCTCGGTCTTGTTCACATTCGTGACGGTATAGGCCGCGCCTGTCAGGCCATCGAGGACGGTTTGCGCGTCGTCCCGCACCTTCAGGTCGGCCTTCTTGCCGTTGATCTGCGTCAGGCGGGCATGGAAGAGGTCGCGCGGTGTCCGCTCCTGCCCAGTGATCTTGGCGAAATCTGCCTCGACCGTCCACGATTCGACCCGCACGAACGCCTCGATCTCGCGCTCCCGATCCACGACGAGCCGCAAGGCGACTGACTGGACGCGCCCGGCGGATAGGCCGCGCGTCACTTTCTTCCACAGGAACGGCGACAGGCGGTAGCCGACGATCCGATCCAGCACGCGGCGCGCCTGCTGGGCGTCCACGAGATGCATGTCTATCTCGCGCGGGTTAGCGATCGCGGCGCGCACGGCGTCCTGCGTGATTTCGTGGAAGGTGACGCGATGCACTGGCTTGTCGCGCGTCGGCGTCGTCGCCTTGACGACGTGCCAGGCAATCGCTTCGCCCTCGCGGTCGGGGTCGGTGGCGAGGTAGACGGCGCTCGCGCTCTTGATCGCCGCCTTCAATTGCTTGACTGTATCCGTCTTGTCTTCGGTGACGACGTAGGTCGGCGCGAAGTCGTGTTCGAGATCAATGCCGATGCCGCGATCCGGCAAGTCGCGCACATGGCCCATCGAGGCGCGCACGGCATAGCCCGCACCGAGGTACTTCGTGATCGTCTTCGCCTTCGCGGGTGATTCGACAATCACCAGCCGCGCCCCTTCGGCAATCGGCGGCATTGCCGCATATCGCCCGCCCGTGCTCCGGCTCGTGCGGGCCGCGCCACCGCTCGGCGTGCGCGTTGCGGTCGTGCGGCGGGTGGTCGGGGGTTTCGTCGCGCTCGTCGTTGTCTTGGTCGTCGTGCGCTTCGTCGGTGTTTTCGCGGGCGCTTTCGTCGCGGTGGCCGTCGTTTTACGCGGCGTCTTCGTTGGCGCTTTTGTTTTTATCGTTTCGTCGGGCAT
>JALYXG010000517.1 GCA_030947205.1 Chloroflexota bacterium | reverse complement strand
TGGATCAGGTCTTCTGGCAGTTACCGCGCGAGTCCGCTTCGCAGACGCGACCGTTGGCATCGCGCGTGTACGTGTCGTAGCTGCCGCCGCGCACATCGTAGACGATGGTGTTGCCGTTGCCGTCAATGCCGACAATCGGCCCCGCCGCTGTGACCCCGAGCGTATTGCATCCATAGACGGTGCAGCTATACGCCGGTGCGACACAACCATTGATCGTACAAATCGGATTCGCCGTCGCACAGCCGTTGACGTAGCAGACGCCGCCGACCGGCACGCCGCAGCCTGTCGTCGTGCAGATGGTCCCCGACGGATAGCAGGCATTCTGGGTGCAAATGACGTTGCCATTGCACGCACCATTGGTGCAGTAGTTCACGCCGTTGTTGATGATCGTACCGTTCAGAGGATTCGTCGCCGTCCCATTGTTGACGAAACCGGGGCTTGAAACGACCTGGATCGGCGCGTTCGGGTCCTGGCCCGGAATCACCGTTACCAGC
Source organism: Chloroflexota bacterium (assembly GCA_030947205.1). Classification (GTDB taxonomy): domain Bacteria; phylum Chloroflexota; class Chloroflexia; order Thermomicrobiales; family JALYUS01; genus JALYUS01. The sequence continues at coordinate 1,632 of JALYXG010000517.1, read as the reverse complement.
CCATCCGCCGCGACTGGCGCGAGCATGATAATCGCAAAGAGCGTCCCGGTGATCCCGGCAATGAACCAACGACTGATACGATTCCCAATTCGACTGTCCCGCATGACTTCCTCCTATGCCCGTGCAACCGAACGTCCGCGCAATTTCGCGTTTCGTCTGATAGTATAAACGATGCAACAACCTTTGCGGTTGCACAAATGCAAAAAAAGTGTTGCGTTTTCGGTTTGAGACGCGCCGATTCGCCTTATGAGACGCGCCGGGTCCGACCAAACGCAGCATCGCGAACGCGTCCGAGCGGGCCGGATGCAGCGGCGGTCACTTTACGGGCGGCGAACGTCGTCTCGACGGGGCGATGATCCGCGTCCGCCGCGAAGGGCGAATCCGGCCCGACCGTTTGGAAGAGTTCTTCGGCGATCACCGCCTTTTCCGGCTCCGCGATCACATGACGAATGAACTCATCCACCGCCGGGTTGTAGCGCGGCAGCGAGTCGTAGTCGTCGAGGAGCGATTCGAACAGAACGTATTTGCGATCCCCGATCCAGCCGCGCACGATCTGCATGAACGGGAGCAGCAGGACGAGACAGCCGAATCCGAGCGACTGATAGATTGTCGTGGCGCGCGGCAGTGCGATGCCGACGAGAATGCCCCCCACGATCACCATGCCGACCCAGAGGAAGAAGCGGCGCGGCGCGATCGCCCACGTTCGCCGCCGCATCAGCGGCGCGAGGCGGAGATCGTACCGCGCGAGGGCGAGCATGCGGTATTCGCCCGGCGCATCGTCCTCTGGTAGCACGAGCGCGAGGCGCGACCACGGCGGATAATAAACGCGCGACAGCATCACGCCGATAAAAAGCAACCATTCGCCCGTCAGGAGCGCGGGTTGTCGCATGGCAATCGGCAATGTGCCGAGGAATGCGACGACGACCGCGACGACGGTGAGCGGGATATTGCCGCGCAGGCTGCTGCGGAAGAACCAGCCGAGTTCCGCGCGCGGTTTGGGGATGCGGTATTCCTGGCCACGCTCCGTGAGAGTGACGGAATAGGTTGCCGCCAGCAGTCGTCCGAGGTCCTTCAGCGCCCCGGCATTCCGCTCCCAACCGGGCGGCAGCGCCTCGTGCGCGATCAATCCCGCGATCCGGCGGCGGACGGTCCCACTCTCCGGCCCGTCTCCGTAGACCGGCGACCCGCCGAGCGGCAGGGTAAGCAGCGGCATGGCGCTTTGCGCATCCGCGTAGACGGTGAGCGTTGGTGCGGCGGCGGGTGGCGCGGCAATAGCGACCATGCGAGGGGGTCCTTCCCACAAAAAAGGCGTGACCCGCGCCGGGTCACGCTCACATTGTACCGCGCGGATGGCGTCGCGTCAGGGTCAGGCATGCACCTCGGAACCGTCCATGCCGACGAATGTCACCTGATCGAGCACATGATCGAGGCGTGCCGGATCCCGCACGACCTGCATCGCGCTCATCTTCGTTTCGATCGGCATCTGGAGCGTGTACTGCGTACCACCGACCGTGACGGAAGTTGGCAGCGTGCCGCTTTCTTCCGCCTTCATCGCGACTTCCTGCTTGAGGTCATCGAACGTGACCTTTGCCATGACTTCGCCTCCTTCGTCGTACACACGGTGCGTCACGT
>JALYXG010000510.1 GCA_030947205.1 Chloroflexota bacterium | reverse complement strand
GGCTGCGCACGGCGCTGCGGGCCGATGGCATCACCGATGGCGATCTGGGGGGGCTGGAGAATGGCTGAACACGAGCAGCAATTCACCGATCCCGCACTGGAACGGGCGTTGCGCGATCTCGGTGGGGCCCTCGCATACCCGCCAACGCCGGACCTCGGTACGTCCGTCCACACGCGGATCGCGACGCAACCCGCGCCGCGCGGGCGATGGTTGCTGCCCACGCCACCGACAGGGAGGCGGTTCGCCACCGTGCTCGCACTCCTGCTCATCGTCGCGTTGCTGCTCGGCGCACTCCCGCCCGTGCGAAAAGGCGTCGCACGGCGGCTTGGGCTGTCGAATGTCGAGATCATCATCGTGACTGCCGTGCCGACTATTGTGTCGGCCCCGACCGCACCGCCTATCGGGGTTGCAACGCCACCGCCCACACCCGACAACCGCAATGCGCGCGCTGAGTTGGGCGTCGAGGTGACGCTGCCGGAAGCACAGGCGCGCGTGGCGTTCACCGTTGGCGTGCCGGATCTGCCGGACTACCGCACGCCGGACGCAATCTATACCGGGCAGCCACCAACGGGTGGCCGGGTGTCACTGGTGTACACCGCGCGCCCCGGCCTCCCGGCGATCGCGGGGACCGATATTGGGATGCTCGTGCAAGAGTTCCGGGGCGGACTCGGCGGTGGTCTCTTCCAGAAGGGCATCCCGGCGAGTTCACACATCGAGCCGGTGACGATCAATGGCGTGCCGGGCTACTGGATCGAGGGCGGCCTGCGCGCCTTCGCCTATCAGGAGCCGAGCGGCAACGTGCAATTCGAGCAGACGCGCATCGCCGGCAATACGCTGCTCTGGGAACAGGGCGGCATCGTCTACCGCCTCGAATCGCTCCTGCCGAAAGACGATGCCCTCCGCATCGCCGCTCGTATCCCGCATTAGACTCCGTAGCGTTATCGAAATAGTCCTACGCCGAAATATCCGCCGTGCGGGCGGCGACCATGGCGGCGAGGCCCTGGGCGAGGGTGTATTCGGGTCGCCACAGACCTTGCCGGATGATTCGCTCGTTCGACAGGCGGGAGATGCGCACATCGCCCGCGCGGGCCGGGCCATACTCGACCGTCGGCGTCACACCGAGCGCCTGCCCAACGCACCATGCGAGGTCATTGATCGTCGTTTCCGCTCCGCTCGCCACATTCCAGATGCCCGAGCAGTTCCACGACAGGGCGGAGCGCACCGCCGCCGCCACGTCCGCGACGAAGACGAAATCGCGCACCTGCTCGCCGTCGCCGTTGACATGCAGCGCTTCCCCGCGCAACAGGCGATTTACGAAGGTGGCGATCACGCCGCCGTCTGTGCCGGCGCGTTGGCGGGGGCCGTAGACATTGGCCGGCCGGAGGATGGCGTGCGAAAGACCACTGAGCGCGACGTACCCCTCGGCGGCGAGCTTGTGGACGCCGTACGGGCTGAGCGGGGCGGGGAGTGTCGTTTCGTCCGCGCGGACGGCCGTGTCGCCATAAACCGCGCCGCCGGACGAGAAGAAGACGAACCGCCCGACGCCCGTCGCCTTCGCGCAGCGCACGACATTCTCCGTGCCGACGAGGTTCACCTGCCGGTCAAACACCGGATCGGCGACCGAGCGCGGCACCGAGGTCTGCGCGGCGCAATGAATCACCGCATCAAACGCGCCTTCCGCGAAGACTTGCATGAGCGCCGGGTCGGCGATGTCGCAGGCGACAAACGGGACGCCGACCGGCAGGTTCGCGCGGTCGCCGCCGGAAAGGTCATCCACGACGGTGACACGCCAGCCGTCCTGCAACAGCGTCTCGACGATGTGGCTGCCGATAAAACCGGCGCCACCGGTGACCAAGACCGTTCGACCATTCCCCGTTTGCATCTGCATCACTTAATTCCCTTTCGCCGGCGGGAGGCCGAGCATTTCACTAACCGTCACGAACCGATAGCCGCGCGCCTTGAGCGTTTCGATAATCGTCCGCACCGCCATTCCCTGCTGGCTACGGTCAGTCCCCAGGCGGGTGTTGTCGCCATCATGCAGCAGGATGATGGAGCCAGGCTGAACATGGTCCACCGTCCGCATGACAATCGTGTCAGCCCCCGGTTCGTCCCAATCGTTCGATTCGACATCCCAGCCGACCGCCCGCAAGCCGCGCTCCGCCACCGCGCGGAGCGACCACGGCGTATGAAAGCCATTCGGCGCGCGGTAGAGGCGCGGCAGCGTGCCGGTGATTCCCCGCAAAATGTCATTCGTCCGCGCCGCATCATCGTACCGCAAATCGAGCAGGGCGTCCCGCTTGCGGTGCGCGTACGAGTGGTTGCCGACCTCGTTCCCTTCGGCGGCGATGCGGCGCACCGTTTCCGGCTCACGCTCCGCGTTCATCCCGACGCAGAAAAAGGTCGCATGGACCCCCGCCTGCTTCAAGACATCAAGGATTTGCCCGGTGTACGGATCGTTCGGCCCATCATCGAAGGTGAGCGCGACGACTTTCTCCGTGCGCGGCCCATGCACATAGATATCGCCAAAGAGCTGCGACGACGGCGTCCGCGCCGCGTATGCCCCATAACCGAGCGGCGCGAAGACGACCAGCGCCATCACCCACGCGAACCGCGCCCGTGGCGTCAGCAGCCCATGCGACCTCGGCCGTCGTTGCTGCGCCCGCACGGTCATGTGGCGAGGCATTGTTCCTCACCCCCGGCCCCTCTCCATCGCCCTGAAACGAGGGAATGGTTAGATTTGTATGGCGATGGAAAGGGGAGGGGAAAGGGAAGTCGTGACGACCCTTGTATCTCTCCCACATCTCTTCCGTATCCTTCCCCGCATTTCTCCCCCTCTCCAATGCTGACAAGCAATGGAGAGGGGGCAGGGGGGTAAGGATTCCCCGGTTCCCCCGCCACCCGGAACGCCCGCACGTCATAGATGACGTAGCGCTGCGCCGGGTCGCGGTAGACGGCGCGGGCGAGGTCGCGCTGGGCGAGGCCGTCGAGCAGTTGCTGCTCGTTCGTGTGGTATTGCGCGAGGTAGCCGCGCTCGATGGAGACATAGTCTATCTTCTTTTTTATCAGGAAGTCCCGGTATTCGCTCTCCGTCCACGAGCGGCGGAACATACTTTCGGAGAAGAACTCATTGGCGAGGCGCGCGCCGTGGCGGAGGAAGTAGTACTGCCCGTCCTCGAACTGGTTGGGTTCCATCACGCGGTACGTCGCGCGCGCATCGAACTGGTCGGAGGCGAAGTAGGGCGCGTAGAGATCGGTGGAATCCTGGAACAGGCCGCCATAGCCGCCCTGGGCGTAGCCGAACGCGCCGTTCACCATGACGATCGAGAAGATCAAACCGACGATCCAGACGGCGAAGATCGGACGATACCAGCGGCGGACATACACGACCAGATACGTCGCGAGGAAGGGGAAGGCGAGCACCGTCGCCCGGCGCACGAAGCCGTCCGCGATGGACGAGACGATCACGCGGGCCGAGTTCTCCGCCAGCGCGGGCGTCCCGCGCGCGAGCAGGAGCGCGGGCAGGCTCGCCAGCCCCGCCAGCAGGCCGATGACGAAGAAGCGCACCCGCCGCTCCGGCTCACCCAGAAAATGCGCCGCGAGGTAGCAAAGCGCGCCGATGCCGCCCGCCAACGGGTGCGTCGTGATGCAGAGCCAGAGCAGTACGCCCGCCGCGCCATCCCGCTTGCGGTCCAGCGCGATTACAAACAGGAAAAAGAAGAACGCTGACCAGAGAAAGGGAAATTGAAAGGCGAGCAGACCATCAAGATAAAAAGGGTTAAGGAGGAAAAGCAGCATCACCCACGGGTCGCGCATTACCGGTCGGGCGACGCATGCCGCGATCGGCGTCCCAATAGCGGCGATTACCATCAGGAGCGTGACGCCCCAATCGTGGAAGAGCGGCCAGATCAGCGCGCCGAGTAACCACGGTACCAGTCCGTATGGAAAGGTCACCGCCCGCCCGCCATCGAGGGCCAGGATATGGCGCGGGATGCCGTTGCCGCTCCACAAGCGCTCCTGGATGAACCAGACGTGCGCGTAGACGCTCATCGAGTCATCGCCTAAAAAAATGCGCTTGACCGCCACGAGGAGGAGCACAAGGAGCAGCAGTGCGAAGAAAAAGCCGGGCAGCCACGGCCCCCATCGCTCCTTGATCCCCGGCGGGCGGTTGCGCTGCGTCATCACCCGCCACCACGCCAGCGGCATCGCGATCAGGTCAATGACGACATCCTTCATCCGCGTGTTGGAGCGGTAGACCGGCACGGGGACGAGATGATCGTTGCCGAGTTTGTAGCCGAGGCGCGGGAAGATCATCGCCAACTCGACGGTCTCGCTGTAGCGGTAGCCCTCGTAATAGCGCGTCGCCTCGCCGAGCGGCCCGGCACGGAAGACGCGGTATCCGGACTCGACATCGTAAAATCGCTGCCCGCTCCAGAGCGTCGCCCAGGCGGACATCAGCCAGTTGCCAAGTTTCTTGTAGCCGGGATAGAGCGAGAAATCTCGTCGCGCCATCAGGCCGTCCAACCCGTCGCGCTCCAATGCTTCCACCAGCGCGGCCACGTCGTCCGGATCGTGCTGGCCGTCCGCGTCCACCGTCAAAACCAAATCGCTCGCGTCGAGCCGCCCCGCCGCCACCTCCGCGCGCACGAACCGAAACGCCGCGCCGTATCCCGCCGACAGGCCTCGATTCGCGTCGAAGGCGATCAGCGAGGCGTGCGGCTTGTCCGCGATCCAGCGTGTGACGATGGCGCGCGTCGCGTCCCGGCTGCCGTCGTCCACGACGATCAGGCCGTCCACCATCGGGTAGAGCCGCGTCAGGACGCCCTCGACCGTCGGCGCTTCATTGTACGCGGGTACCACCGCGATCAGCCGCCGCTCGACCGCACGCGACACGCCGGTATCCGACGGAACCGCGAGCGCCCGAGGCGTTCCCCATTTCCCATGAATACGAAGGTCGTCCACATCGCTGTGGACGCACCGTCCGAACATCGCTCCCCCTCCCCGCGCCAGCCAATGAGCAGCGGGTTTGCGTCCCTGCCCACTCAGTCCTCATCCCTCGTTCAATGTATGCACCGGAAGATGACGCGGAGATGAATCCGAGTGATCGGACACATTCACCTCAAGGACGCTGCGGCGACGGATGCGACTTCCGCGATTATCGCTTCTCCGGCCGTCGCGCGCCCGACGGCATATGCCGCTAACCAGGCGGGTTCTTCGAGCGCGGCGCGCGTCTCCGCTATGGCATGGTCAATTGCCGGGCGGTCAACCGGGAGCGATGGCGTATGCATCTCCTCGCGCATGGCGCCCGCCGCGCCGAAACAGCGCGCCGCAAGGGTCCATATCCGCCATTGTGTCATCACGCGGGCGAGCCGTTCGAGGCACTCCACGACCCCAAGGTGATTGCCGATTTCGTTGTAGAGAACGAGGCTGTCGCGGTAGCAGGCCCATGCCCGCGCGTCATCGTCCGTCGCCGCCGCGACATCACCGAAGAGCACGAGCGACTGCGCGATGCCCCACCGATCATCAATTTGCCGACGGATCGCCATGCTCCGCTCGGCGTAGGCGGTTGCGTCGCGATACCTGCCGGTGTCGCAGGCGATCATCGCCAGTTGCGCGAGCGCGATACCGATCCCACGTTTCTGCCCCGTCCGTTCGTAGAGCGCGAGACTCTCTTCAACGAGTGGGCGCGCCCCGGAAGGATCGCCGCAGTCGCGCGCCATATGCCCTTGATTTCCCAGTGCGCTCGCCAACCCCTCGTTATGCCCGATTTCCCGGTCCAGTGACTCGCTTTCCCGATAATAGGACGCTGCGCGCTCGTACTCGCCCTGGAAGCGCGCCGTGCGACCGAGGTTGTGCGATGCCACGGAGATGCCACGTCGGTCACCGATCGCGCGGAAGTGCGCGAGGCTTGCCGCATGATGCGCGATCGCGTTCGGATAGTCATTGCGCTCGAACGCGGCGTTGCCGCCCTGGTTGAGCGCGGCGGCCAGCCCCCGCACGTCGCCGATCGCGCGGTAGTGTATGACGCTTTCCTCCGCGTACGTCGTTGCCGCCGCACTGTCGCCCTGCCGCAATGCCAGCGTCGCAGCGCCCCGGAGCGCGTCCGCACGTACGTCTGCCGACACGGCGTGCGCGCTATCGAGCGCCAGCATCGTTTCGAGCCATGCGCGCCCCTCGCGGAGATGGCCGCGCGTGTGCCAGAAATTCCAGAGCGCCGCCGCCAGCCGCAGCCCGATGTTTGCCTCATCCTGCTCGTGCGCCCAGGCGAGCGCCGCGCGAAAATTGTCATGTTCCGCGTCCAATTGGGTCAACCATCGCGCGCGCGCCTCCCCGACGGCGTCCCGATCGGGCGCGGTCACGCTAGCGAGGAAGTACGTGGCGTGGGCACGCCGTGTCGTCGCGCTCTCGCCCACTTCGGCAAGACGCTCGATGCCGTACTCGCGGACGGTTTCCAACATCGTGAAGCGCGTGGCGTCGCCCCACGCCTCCGCCTGCAGGAGGCTCTTGTCGACGAGCGATGAGATTCCGCTCAGGAGATTGACCGGTTGCCCGCGCAAAGCGCCGCCGAGCGCCTCCGCCGCTTCGAGCGTGCATCCATCCGCGAAGACGGCGAGCGAGCGGAAAAGTTGCTGCTCATCGGCGGGCAGGAGGTCGTAGCTCCAATCAACCGCGTGGCGCATCGTCTGCTGGCGCGTGGGAAGGTCGCTCGCTCCGTCCGTCAGCACGGCAAAGCGGTGTTCGAGGCGTGCGAGAAGCTCCGCCGGTTGCAGCACGCGGGTGCGTGCCGCCGCCAGTTCGAGGGCGAGCGGCAGGCCATCGAGGCGCGCGCAAATCCGCGCGATGACGTCCGCGTTGCCCGGCGCCAGTGTGAGATCGCGATTGATCGCCGTCGCACGCTGCATGAAGAGTACGACCGCCGGTGATTGCCGCACCCGCGCGATATCGTCAGTCCCGTGGAGATCGGGGAGGGGGAGCGGCCGCAGGCGATACTCGTGCTCGCCCCGGATATGCAGCGCGGCACGGCTCGTCACGAGGACTTTGAGACCGTGACACGCGATGAGGATGTCCGCGACGCGGGCCGCTGCCGGGAGCACCTGCTCGAAGTTATCGAGCACGAGGAGCATCTGTTTCCGGGCGAGATGCGCGATCAGTGCGTCCCACACCCCCTGCTTTTTACATTCCGTGATCTCGAATGTCTGGGCAATGGTGGGGAGGACGAGCGCGGCATCGCGGATCGTGGCGAGTGAAACGAAGAAGACACCGTCCGGGAACGACGGGAGCGCGACGCGCGCGGCATCCAGCGCGAGTCGGGTCTTGCCGATGCCCCCGGTTCCGGTGACGGTGACGAGACGCATTTCCGGCTGGCTCAGGAGTGCGTCAATCGCCGCGAGGTCGTCTCCCCGACCGACGAGGGGCGTAATCGGTATCGAGATGTTGCTCGGTGGCAGATCGCGCGGGACGAGACGGGGCGTGGTGTAGCGCGTATGCGCGGCGGCGTCGAAGCGCTGCCGCTCGTCTTCGGTGAGGTCGAGCGCGTCGGCGAGCAGGCGCAGTGTCTCGTGCTGCGGGCGTCGCCGCTCGCCGCGCTCGAGGTCGCTGACGGCGCGCACGCTGACCGTCGCCTTCGCCGCCAGATCTTCCTGCGTCAGTCCGGCCGTGATCCGAAACTGGCGCATGAGATCACCGAACAGCGGCATGGTCTGACGAGACTGCACTGTCCCATGGCGCGTTGCGACGATCGGGACGGGACGGCGATCCATCTTAAATGCACTCCTCAGTAAACCCGTGTCGCGCGATGAGAACCGTTTGTAGCCGACAGTATTTCACGCACAATCAATGTTCGCAAGGTGGACGTCGCGCGGTTCCGGTGGGTAGTCCGGTGACCGTTTGCGTG
>JALYXG010000497.1 GCA_030947205.1 Chloroflexota bacterium | reverse complement strand
CAAAAGGAGGCCAAGGCGCGGGATACGGAGACGGCGGCGCTGAACGAGGAGGCGCAAGGGCAACTGGAACACCACCACCGGTTCGCGGTTTCGGTGACGCTGTTCCAGGTGGCGATCGGGCTGGCGGCGATCGCGGCGCTGCTGCGGCGGCGGGCAGTGTGGTATGGGAGCCTGGGGGCAGGCGCGCTGGCGCTGCTCGCGTTCATTGATGGCTTCACGCTGATTTTCTGAGGGAAGGAGGCGCAATCATTCGGGGGTCTCGATGTCGGAACTACTCGCACGGACGCTAATCCGGGCGTTGCCGCTCTTCGTACAGCGGTGGCGGGACGAGGGGCGCGACTGGGGCATCCCGGAGCCATTTCGCCCAGCGGAGCAGGAATCGCCGTGGTCGCTGCTCGTTGATGCCGTACGCAGCGGCGAATATCGCCCGGCAGCGTCCGCGATTCGGCGGGACTATGCCCAGGTGGATGACCCAGACGCGGCGCTCCGCGCGCAGACAGCGCTACTCGCCGAATGCCTGCGCACCGCCTACGACGGCGATCCGCGCGACCTGCCGACCTTGCTGCGCGAGATGGACGCGGTGTGGGACATCCTCATGCACGCGAAAACCGACGCGGCAGCGAACCCCCGCCCCATACCACCGCTCGTGGATGCACTCGATCGGGCAGCGGGCATCGTCCCATTTGTCACCACAGACTATGCGCCGGGGCAGACGATCGGCACGCGGGACGACCGCGATCCGGTCCTTCACGTCATACGGAGCGGTCGCGTCCGGCTCGCGGGCGCGCTCCCCGATGACCGACGGGTGACGCTGGCGATCCTGCGCGAAGGCGATTGTTTCGGCACAACGGACACGCGCGCGCCCGCGCGTGCCACTGCGGAGGCGATGACACACAGCAGCGTGACACTCCTGCACGCGAGCGATCTACCGGCACTGGTACGCATCGCACCTGGAGCGGCGAACGCGATGGTCGCCTCGTTCGCCGCGCAACTCGCCGCCGCCCATCGCATGATCGTCCACGCCCTTGGGCACGACACGAGCGTCCGACTCATCGCGCTCCTGCTCGCATTGGCGGACGCCTTCGGAGAGCCGACCGACGATGGCACGACGCTCATCACCTACCCCGCCACACATCAGGACCTCGCGGCGATGATTGGCGCGAACCGCGTCACCGTCAGCCGCAAACTGATCGAACTCCAGAAAGCCGATCTCATCATCCCCGAGCGACGCAATACGATGCGCGTACATGTAGCGGGCCTGGTGGCGTTGTTGCCTGTGTGACGATCTATGGTATCTGCCCAAGCGCCAGACATACATCGTCCTCGGCATAACCAGGTGTGGCACTACCAATCATCAGAAACTAATGCCGCGTCGTTTTCCGCCATGTAGCGGTCAATCCCGGCGCGATGATCGCGATAGAAAGCAAACGCCTCCTCGATCTCTTCCTGAGTGAGATGGGGATAATCCCCGAGCAGATCGTCAATCTTCGGCGTATAGCGCGCCGCTTCTACGATGTTGCGCACGGCGATACGCGTGCCCGCAATCGTCGGCTCGCCGGCGAGGATCTCCGGATTGCGGACGATATGGGGATAGGGTGCGGCTTGTGGCGCTGCCATCGGGTTTCCTTCGTTCGCGTCATCCTGATCGCGGGCGACACGAACGTAGTGTAGCAGACGGGAACACCGCCGAGCCGCTATGTCCGCGTCAGCGCGCGGGCCTGCCACCAGATGGCGGGGAGGCGGGCGATTTTGTCCCATCTCGTCAGGGCGGCGCGGTGGGTGTAGACGTGGTAATCAATCGCCTCGATGCGGCCGAGAATGCCGCCGTACAGGGCCGCCGCCGCCTGAACGGGCAGGTGCCCGGTGCGATGGAGGCGCGCGATGCCGGGCGTGCTCGCGTGGTAGAGCGCGCGGGCACGGGCGATCTGAAAGGCCATCAGACGGCGGAAGGCGTCGTCCACGACACCGGCAGCAATCTTCGCTTCGTCATAGCCGAAAGCGGCGAGTTCGTCTTGCGGAAGATAGATACGACCCATCGCGGCGTCCGCGCCGACATCGCGCAGGATATTCGTCAGTTGCATGGCGATGCCGAGATTCGCCGCGTACTCCAGTGTCTCGGCGGCGCCATCGTACCCAAGTACGGGCGTGCAAAGGAGGCCGATCGTGCTGGCGACGCAGTAGCAATAGCGCCCGAGTTCGTCCCACGTCGCGTAGCGCGAGCGGGTAAGGTCCATGCGCATGCCATCAAGCAAGTCCCACAAGGGCTGGGTGGGGATGCCAAACCGCGCGCTGGCGTCCGCGAATGCGCGGATGATCGGCAGTTTCGTGTCCATCGCGCGCAGCCGCCCTTCCCACCAATCAATGCGGGCGAGGAGATCGGCGGGCGCGGCGGTGGTCGGGGCGCGATCCACAAGGTCGTCGGAGTAGCGGCAGACCGCGTAGATCGCCCAGATCGCGCGTCGTTTCTCCGGCGGGAGGAAGCGAATCGAGAAATAAAACGCGTGCGCGTGGTGGCGCGTCACGAGTCGGCACGCTTCGTACGCATCCGCGAGTGTCGCCACCGCCGCGTCTACGGCGAGGTCGGCGGTCGGAGCCGACAGCACATCCCCATCGAAGGGATCGAGCGCGCGCGGCCACGTCATCGGAGATACCCGAGCGCGTGGGCAGCAGCCGGCAGTGGACAAGACGCCGCACGCGCCACCTGCCGCGAATACACGTTCGCTAGGATGCTTGCTGAATATCGAGTATTCATCGCTGCCCGCTGCCTCCGGGTGCCCGCTGGGCAGGACGCTGCCCCTTGCTATCTTCTACTCAGATGCCTGCCCAACGGATCACTCCCAATGTGACAATTACCCGCACGCCGTTCCGTTATAGAACGCGCGGGATATGGCCGTGGTTGTGCTCAATCCCGTATCTTCGAACCGGCAACTGCCGCATCCGGCGTGGGAACATCATCGGTCGCGCGCGGCAATGCGCCATCGGACGGCACGAGCGTGACCTGGGCGATGCGCAGGCGATCCATCCGGTCCACGCGAATCTTGAGGTGATCCGTCTCGATGCTCTCGCCCGCCTTCGGGATACGTCCCATGCGATCGAGGACGTACCCGGCGATCGTCTCGTAGCCGTCGTCCACATCGCCGAGCGGCATGATAGCGTGGACATCGGCGATTGGGGTGCGGCCATCCAGCGTGATGCTGCCGTCCGCGTTGCGTTGCAGTTTGGGCGCGGCGGTATCGAACTCGTCTTCGATGTCGCCAACCAATTCCTCGATCAGGTCCTCCATCGTCACCAGGCCCGCCGTGCCACCAAAATCGTCCACGAGGATCGCCATGTGCGTATGGCGGCGGCGCATGAGGAGCATCAGATCGTCAATATGCACCGATTCCGGCACGACGAGCACGGGGCGCATGATCGCCTCGATCAGCTCCTCGCCCCGACCGGAACCGACCGCCGCGATCACGTCCTTGACATGGACCATGCCGTGGATCGTGTCGAGATTTTCCTCGTAGGCGGGGAAGCGGGTGTAGGTGCTCGTCGCGACCTGCGGCGCGACATCGGCAATGCGCGTGTGCTGCTCGATGCCGACGACCTGCGTGCGCGGCACCATTACCTGCTGCGCTTCCTTGTCTGCGAACGAAAAAACGCGATCAATCAGCTCGCGCTCCCCCCGTTCGAGCGTGCCGGCCTGCTCGCTCTCGCGCACGAGGATGCGCAATTCTTCCTCGCTGTATGTCCCGCGCTCGCTCGTATCGCCGAGGCCGAGTCGCCGGAGCAGGAACCCTGCGCTGTTGTTGAGAACAGCGATCAGGGGGCGGAAGACGACAAGGAAGATGCGGATCGGGCCGATGACGAGCAGCGCCATCCGCTCCGGGTTCTGGATGGCGATCCGCTTCGGCAGGAGTTCGCTCATCAGTACCGTGACGTAGGTGACGAGCAGGAAGGAGATGACAATCGAGATGACGTGCGCGGAGATCACCGGCAGATTGGCCGGCAGCCACGCAAAGGCCGGCTCGACCAGTTTGGCGACGACCGGCTCGCCGAGATAGCCGAGCGCCAAACCAGCAATCGTGATGCCAATCTGCGTCGCCGAGATGTACGGATTGAGGTTGGCGAGCGCGCTCTTCACCCAACCGGCCCGCTTGTTCCCTTCCCGTGCCAGTTGCTCGATCCGGCTGCGACGCGAGGCGACGAGGCCATACTCGGTCGCGACGAAATACGCATTGAGGAAGACGATCAGGGCGAGCATCGCCAGCCCGGCGATCGTTCTCCACACTTCAGCGCTCATTGGACGGGAAAACCCTTCCCTGACGGCCCGGCGGCCGAACTATTCCATCGTTTGAAGTATAGCATGGCTTCTCAGTCCGTCATCCTTCGGCTCGCGCTTCTGCAATCGCCTGCGCGCGTGTCAACGATCGGCCTGCCCGCCACGCCGCTTCATACATGGCCGCTCCAAGCGCCGTACGCGCAGTAGCAGCGAGTGGGTCACGCTCAGGATCATCGGTCAGCGTGATGGCGTCGCCGAGGATGCCGCGTAGCCCATCCGCCATACCAAAGAGTCGCGCGGCACGTGCGACTTGGCCACGAAGTGAAGCGACCCGCGCCATCCCCACGAGTACGCCCGGCAACCCGACAGCGTCATCGGTGGCTTCACAGAGCATGAGGCTTTCCTGGTAGCACGTCGCCGCGTCCGCAGTGTCACCCCGCAGCATGGCGGCGTGCCCCAAATTGTTCAGCGTCAGGACGCTACCCCACCAATCGCCAAGTTCCCGCTTCAGGGCGAGACTCTCCGTGAAGCGTGCAACCGCGCCCGCAGTATCGCCGTGCCGGAGCATCACTTCACCCCAGTTGTTGAGCGTGTGTGAAAGCACCCAGCGGTCATCACCCTGCCGCTGGAGCAGGGCCGCCTCCGCGTAGAGTCTGGTAGCTACCTCATCGTCGCCGCGCGCACTCGCGATCATACCGAGGTTATTCAAAGATGCCGCGATACCCCGCGAATCACCCATTTCGCGCTTCAAAGCCAGGCTCTCCTGATGAAGCATATCCGCTCGGTGGTAATCGCTCTGCTCTTTGGCGACATTGCCGAGGTTATTGAGCGCGGCCGCGACACGGCGTGTCTCACCCAGTGTGCGGAACATCGCGATACTTGCTTCAAGTCGTGAGGCGGCGTGCGGATAGTCACCGAGCCGGTACGCAAAAATGCCCGCGCTGTTGAGCGCCTTCGCGCGGTCGAGGTCTGTCACGAGTTCCTCGCCGGGACGGGAAAGCGCGAGAAACGCCTCCAACCATGCACGGCCCTCGCTGAGATGTCCCTGCATCTCCCAGAAGCGGGAAAGGGCGACCGCCAACAGCAAGCCTACTGCGGGCAAACGCTCCTCGTGTGCCCAACGGAGCGCAGCGCGAATGTTGTCATGTTCCTGCGTCAGGACACGAACGCTGCGGTGCTGATCCGGACCCGTGAGTGTCACGTCTGTTCCTGTCACCCATGCGAGGAAGATGTTCGCATACCGCGCACGCGCGATCGCCAGTTCGCCCGATTCAGCCAATTGCTCGAGACCGTACTCTCGGATCGTTTCGAGCATCGCGAAGCGCGTCTGGTCATCGTCTGTCTCGGTACGTATGAGACTGGCGCGGACGAGCGACATGAGCAGCGGAATGACGGATGCAGCCTCACCCACAGGTGCGCAGAGCGCCGCCGCTCTTTCGGGCGTCCAGCCACCGATGAAGAGTGCGGACCAGCGGAAACAGCGTTGGGCGTCGTGCGGAAGAAGCGCGTAGCTCCAGGCGATCGCGTCACGCAGCGTGCGATGGCGATCGGGGAGATCGGCCGCTCCATCGGTCAACACATCCAGGCGATGCGTCAGGCGCGCGAGCAGCGCTGCGGGCGTGAAGAGGCGGGTCTGTGCCGCCGCGAGTTCGATCGCGAGCGGGAGGCCATCCAGCCGGATGCAGATCGCCGCAATCGCGGGTGCGTTCGCTTGTGTCAGTGCGAAATCCAGGTGAATCGCTGCGGCTCGTTGCACAAAAAGCGCCACTGATTCCACATCGCCAAGGGCAGCCAGATCAGTGGCCCTCGTGGCATCCGGCAACGCGAGCGGAGCGACCGGCAGTTCCTGCTCGCCGCGTACCGCGAGCGCCGCCCTGCTGGTAATGAGCGCTTTGACGGATGGGCACTGTTGGAGAAGATCGGCAATCGCCGGGCCGGCGGCAAGGACCTGTTCGAAGTTGTCGAGGACGAGAAGCAGACGCTTATCGCGCAGAGCGGCGATCAGCGCACGCTCCGCCGTCTGCCCAAGTGCCGGGCGGACTGTGAGGGTCTGTGCAATGGCGGGGAGCACCTGCACGGGCATGTGTACCGAGGCGAGGGAGACGAAGATGCAGCCATCCGCGAAGATGGGATGCAGTTCCTCCGCCGCCGCGATGGCGAGGCGCGTCTTGCCGACGCCACCGGGCCCCGTGATCGTTAGCAGTCGCACGCGGTCATGACGGAGGAAGGCCGTCGCCGCCGCCACCGCCCGCTCGCGCCCGACCAGCGGTGTCAGTGGCACAGGGAGATTGTTCGGTAGGGATGTGGCAACGAATGGGCGGAGAAGGATCGCCGTCTCACCCCTCGCCGCCGCAGCAAAGATTGCCCGATCCCGCCCGGTGAGGGTAAGTGCAGCGGCGAGTGAAGCGACGGTTGCAGGGCGCGGCCGGACCTGGTCATTACGCTCGAGATCGCTCAGCGTGCGCACGCCGAGGCCAGCCCGCTCGGCGAGCGCCTCCTGCGTTAAGCCCGCCGCACGCCGCAACCGCCGCAGAAGATACCGGAATGTTGCCGGGGATCGAGACGATTCGGATACGGGCGCGCGATCCGCGCTCTGGACCATGTGACTATCCCGCCGTGCTATCAAAGTAGTGCGCGCCTGGTTCCTTGCATTGTACAGGAGGGAGAGATGCGGTGCATGCTCGCAATCCTCGGCACGCGCAAACCGCATGAGAACTGCCGGTCAACTGCATGGTATCGCGCTCGCGCATGTCTCATACTTTCTGGAGATAGTGAGTAAAGAACGTCACGGGCCTTAACCCGCAGGTGGGCGATGCGACATCGGCGCCTTCGAAGGGCGGGGCGTTGCGGCGGGAGCACGATGGGGACCGCGCCGGGGGGCGCACGATACAAGGGGGAAAGGGTATGACAACGCTTCGACGGCTTCTCGTTCTCGCGATCCTGCTCGGTCTGGCGCTCGTCTCCGGCAGCCCGCTCGCGCCGCAAGTGAGCGCGCAGG
>JALYXG010000493.1 GCA_030947205.1 Chloroflexota bacterium | reverse complement strand
CCGACGCGTGCCGTCAGCGCCAGTTTCGTGCGCTGGGCACGTTGCGCCTGGACCGCTTCGTGGACGAGTTGCCGTTTCTCCGCCATAGCCAACCGTTCCTCGACGTACATCTGGGCCATCATCTCGTGCTGTGCAGTCAACATCGTTCTCACCGCTTTCGTTTGCTGGGCGCAGTGGGAAGCCCACCCCACCCGCTATGTTCGTTGTTTCTCCCGCTGCTTCTTGCGGCGGAAGACGAGCATTTGCATCTCCGTGAATCCGCTTTCCATCGGGAAAATGGTCTCCGCGATGCTCAACATCATGGCTGCATCTCCTGCATTCTTCATCGGGTCGCTCCTTTCCGCGTCGTCATGCGCGTCGTGTGCGTCTTCCGTGGCGCCATCTGCCACTCCTTTCTCCATTCCCCGACACTGTTGCACCGTGCCGGGCGACAAAAATAAAACCGGCGGACCCGCTTGTGGGGACCGCCGGCGTGGTGCCGACTGTAGCGACGAAGGGCGTCAGTCAATGACGCTCCGCGCGCGGTGATCCCCCTGTGAAACGGTGGCAAGCGGATTCGCGTTGCCGATACCGGGCCGGACATATTGCACCATCGGGGATCTCCTTTCCGTCGCGTTCATGCGCTCATATCGCACTATCGCCATATCCGCGACAGCGCATATCCTGTCGCATCGCCAGCATAGCACCTCAAGCCGGGAAGTCAACCTGTCGCATTCCCTCATTGAAAATGTTACCGGACGTTCTACGGTTCCCTCAAATGAGAATGTTACTCAGGAGGGAGAGTGGAATGTGCGCCGACGACGCGATGACGATCAACGAACGACGCAAGTATCTGACGAAAATGCAGAGCCGCTATCGTCAGGCGGATCGCCGGGAGCGCGGTGCATTGTTGACGGAAATGGAGACAATCACGGGCATGCATCGCAAGAGCCTGACGCGCCTGATGACCCAACGATCCCTCACGCGGCGACCACGCCGGACGCAACGCGGTGCCGTCTACGGCCCGGAGGTGCGGCGGATCGTGCGCGTTGTCTGGGAAAGTCTGGATTGTATCTGCGCCGAACGGCTCACCCCGCAACTGCTCGCGACGGCGCAGCATCTCGCCCGCTTTGGGGAGATCACCCTGACGCCAGCGTTAGAAGAGCAGATGGGGATCATCAGCGAGGCGACGGTGACGCGGATCGTGCGCGATCTTCCGCGCGCGATTCCCCGCCTGCCGCACAAAGGGCCGGCCCAAGCCAATCGCCTGCTGCGTGCCGTGCCGATGGGGCGCATCCCCTGGCAGACGGCCGAACCCGGCTGGTGTGAGGTCGATCTTGTCCATCACTGCGGGGAAAGCGCAGCGGGAGAATACCTCCACACCCTGCAACTGATCGATATTGCCACCGGATGGAGTGAGCGGGCGGCGATCTTCGGGCGCGGACAGGCGGCGATGGAAGCGGGCTTTCGCCGTATCCTCGCGCGGTTGCCCTTTTGCCTCGTCCATCTGCATCCCGACAATGGCGGCGAGTTCTTCAACGACCATCTCGTGCGTTTCTTCGGAACGGCGGTCACGGGATTGACGCTTTCCCGTAGTCGTCCGTACCAGAAAAACGACAATCGCTTCGTCGAGCAGAAGAACGACACGCTCGTGCGGGCCGGGCGCCCTCTGGGCAGCATGGGAGATCAACGGCTCGATACGCCCGCGCAGTGCGATGCCCTCAACGCCTTGTACGTGGAAATGGGCGTCTATTACAACCTCTTCCAGCCAGTCTTGCATCTGGTTGGGAAGGAGGTGATTGCCGGGAAACTGAAGCGGACGTGGGACGATGCGCGGACACCATATCAACGACTCGCGGCAACCGATGCCCTCACGCCGACCGTAGCGCAGGGAGTAGCGGCGCTGCATACAGCGACGAATCCGCGCCAGTTGCGCCAGCAGATCTACGACGCTTTAGCACGGCTATGGGAGCAGCCGACGCTGACCACATTGGCAGCGGATTGACGAAGAAAGGAGGCCGGCCGCCGGTAACATTTTCTAATGAGGGAACTACCGCTCCGTACACCCCGCTCGGTAACATTATCATTTGACTTGACACGCATTGCCCCGATTCGCGGCACCGAAGTGTTTCAGCGTATTTCTTTGCATCGTATACTTGATCGTCATCACTATTCTGCTTCACTAAATTCGCCCCCTTGTGGAGGCGCGGGTGTCGTGCTATACTCACCTCCAATCATTGTGAAAAA
>JALYXG010000459.1 GCA_030947205.1 Chloroflexota bacterium | reverse complement strand
ATCGGCAACGCGATGATCGCCATCGGCTTCGTTTCGATGACGACGATTGCCCGACTGACGCGTGGGCAGACCCTTTCCGAACGCGAGCGGGAGTACGTCGCGGCGGCACGGGTGGTCGGCGTTTCGCCGGTCTCGATCATGGCGCGCCATATCTGGCCGAATGTCACCGCGCCGATCATCGTGCAAGCGACGCTGATGATCGCCACCGCGATCATCACGGAGGCGTCGCTCTCGTTCCTCGGCGTCGGCGTCGTGCCACCGACGCCGAGTTGGGGGGCGATGCTCCAGTCGGGCAGGCAGTATCTCGAAACAGCCCCCTGGTTGGCGTTCGCACCGGGGATCGCGATTTTCGTCACGGTCCTCGCATTCAACTTCGTCGGCGATGGGGTGCGGCAAGCGCTCGATCCCCGGCTGAAACACCGAGGAGGCCGCTGAGTTTGTCGGCGGCCGGAAAGGATGGGAGAAGTATGCGTCCGAAAGCACGGATCTCACGGCGGGCCGCGCTGGCCGGGATCGGCGGTATCGCGGCGTCGAGTATTCTCGCGGCGTGCGGTGGCTCGACCGCCGCGACGCCGACGACCGCCGGCAAAGCGCCGACCACGGCGGCCATCGTCCCGCAGATCGTCACACCGGTCGCCGTCGTCGGCACGGCGGCAAGCGCGTCATCGGCCGCACCGGCAGGGCCGACCGCAGCGGCAGCATCAGCGGTATCGGCGGCGAACCCCACCGCAGCGAGTGGGGCGGTCAAGCGCGGCGGGCAACTGCGGATCATGCAGATCAACGATTTCGTCTCGATGGACCCGATCTTCGCCAGCGGCCCGACGGCCAGCGCCTGCTACGACTGGCTGCTCGCCTGGCGGCCAAACGCGCAGGGCCAGTTCGGCGTGCAGCCGCAACTGGCAAAGGCGTGGGACGTTTCGGGCAACACCATCGTCTTCAAACTCCAGGAGAATGTGAAATTCCACGACGGCTCGCCGCTCGACGCGGACGCGGTCGTCTGGAATCTCAAGCGGATGGTACAGAACCCGAAAAGCTTCGCCGCCAACTACTTGCCTGCCGTGGACAAGAATAATCCCGCACAGACGATCAACCCCCTCACCGTGCAACTGAACCTCACGCGGCCGAGCGACGCGATTCTCAGCTCGCTCAGCGACGCGATCAACAACGCGGCGATTGTCTCGAAAAAAGCCGCCGACGATCATGGCGAAGATTGGCTGAAGACCAATGCCGTGGGCACCGGCCCCTTCAAGTTCGTCAGTTTCGCCTCGGGCGACAAACTCGTCGTGACGAAGAACGAGTCCTACTGGCAGATGGGCGCGGACGGCAAGCCGCTCCCGTACGCGGACGGCGCGACGTACCGGGTGATCATCGAGGCGACGACACAGTTCAACGAGATGCGCGCCGGCACGGCGGACTTCATGCAAAACGTGCCGGGGCGCAATGTCGCGGCGGCGAAGCAGATCGCTACCGCGCGCTACATCGAGTCCCCATTCGCCGGCAGCAAGCGGCAGTTCTTCTTCAACGCGATCAAGCCGCCGTTCAAGGACAATCTGAAACTGCGCCAGGCAATCGAGTACGCGATTGACCGCGACGCGATGGCCAAGGCGCTCGGCCAGGGGATTGGCATCCCACTTCCTTATGAGTTCGTGCCGGGCGCGATCGGCTACGACAATACGGTGCCCGCATATGGCCTCGACCTCGACAAAGCGAAGACGCTCATCAAAGAATCCGGCGTGACGCTGCCACTCACCGTGCGGCTGACGGCACACAACCGCGAAGTGGACACGCAGCAGGCCCAACTAATCCAGGCGATGCTCGACAAGATCGGCGTGAAGATCAACCTCGATATCGTCGAGCGCGTCGCTTGGGGAGACAAAGTCCGCATCAACAACGATTTCGAGATGGCGACGCGCCTCAGCGGCGTCGCGGTGGACCCAACAAATGACCTGCTCGTCACCTGGGCGGAAGGCGGCAACTCCGCCTACAGCCGCGCCAAGGTGCCCGGTTTGCTCGACACGCTCAATCAGGCGGACGGTTCGTACGACGACAAGACCCGGCAGCAGTCGTTCGTCAAGGCGCAGAACCTGATGTACGAATCGGCATGGTTCGGCTACATGTGGTTCGAGTTGGGCAACTTCCTCGTGGATAAGCGCATTCAGAATTTCCCCAATGTCTGGGGATCGCTGCGCGAATCGGAATGGTGGATCAACCAGTAACCCGGTAGCGCGGGCTTTCCAGCCTGCGTCCCAGTTCCAGACCCAGACACGCAGGCTGGAAAGCC
>JALYXG010000451.1 GCA_030947205.1 Chloroflexota bacterium | reverse complement strand
AGCGCGGCGAGGCCGAGGCCGAAGATCGGCGTCAGGAAGTAGTACGCGCTCGCCACGCTCGCCTCGCCCCGTGCTAGCAGCCAGAACCACAAGAGCGACGCGCCGATGCTGATGACGAAGACGAGGTACAGGAACGACCACGCCAGCGGCGCGTCCACCCGCGTATGCAACGGGTCCTCCGCCAGCAGCGCGGGCAGGACGAGCGCGAGGCCCGCCGCGCCGAGTTGCACCGCGTTGATGATGAGCGGGTGTTCTACAGGTGGGCGACGCTTGTAGACGACCGTCGCGCCGACGAGGCAGACGACTCCCGCCAACTGGAGCGCCATCCCCATCGCCGTATCCGCCTTGCCGCCCGCGCCGAGTCGTGCGCCCATCACAAAAACCACACCGCCGAAGCCGAGGATCAATCCCAGCACGCGCGGTGGTGTCAGTCGCTCGCCAAGCAGGCGAGGCGCGACAAGGGCGAGGATGAGCGGGTTGGTGGCGGCGAGGATGGACCCCATGCCCGCCGAAAGGTGGCGCAGCGACTCGTAGCCGAGGCCGAGATAGAGAGCGCAGTTGAGTAGGCCGAAGAGTGCCAGCCGCCCCCATGCGGATCGCCCTTGTGGCGCGGGCAGGCCGCGCGCCCGCGCGAGCACGGCGAGGATCGCGGCGGCACAAAGGAAGCGGACGCAAAGCAGCGTCAGCGGTGGGCTGTGCGTCACACCGACTTTGGTGGCGATGAACGCCGAACTCCAGAGCAGGATGTAGAGCAGCGCCACCGCGACGACGATCCGTGACCGACCTGCATCTCCCCGGTCGCGCGCCCCGGTCAAAAGAGCCTGCCGCCAACCGTTGCCGCGTGGTCGGGCCGGACGAGCACGACCTCCCCCGCGTCATTGGGAACGCCGAGCGTGAGGCATTCCGACAAGAACGGGCCGATCTGCTTGACCGGGAAGTTGACGACGGCAAGCACGAGCGTGCCGAGCAGATCATCCTTCGTGTACAGCGCCGTGATCTGCGCACTCGACCGCTTGACGCCGATCTCCGCGCCGAAGTCAATCATCAGCTTATAGGCCGGTTTGCGCGCCTCGGGGAAATCCTCGACCTGCACGATCCTGCCGACCCGGACATCTACCTTCGTGAAATCCTCATACGTAATCATCGGTGCAGTATAAACCAAAGATGCCGGAAAGAAGCCGGGCGGCAGCAGTGGTGTCGTGCGGATCAGCCGTGTATCGCCGCCGAGGCAGGCGAAGCGAGCGGCAGATTCTTGCCGTGGGCAGTCGCACCGGGGAGCGTCAGGGTGACCGTCGTTCCTTCGCCGGGCATGCTGTGAATCGCCGTCGCGCCACCGTGTGCCGCGACGATCACGCGGACGATGGCGAGGCCGAGGCCGAGGCCACCCTGACCCGTGTGTCGCGCACGCGCCGGGTCCGCGCGGTAGAAGCGGTCCCAGACACGCGGTAGGTCTTCGGGTGGGATGCCGTCGCCAGTGTCCGCAACCATCAGCACCGCGTCCTTCCCCTCCGACCGTACACTGACAGTAATCGTCCCGTCCGGGTGCGTGTAGGCGCGGGCGTTCGCGCAGAGATTGAGGAGCGCCTGCCGCAGCCGGTCCGCGTCCCCCTCGACGGTGATTGCACTGTCCGGCGGGGTATCGAGGAGGACTGTCCGATCCGGCGCGAGCAGGCGCGTCACCTCGACGACCTCGGCGGCGAGCGCGGTAATGTCCACCGGCGCGCGCTGCAATGCGCCGAGCGGGTTGGCGTCGAAGCGGGTGAGCGTCAGCAGATCGTCCACGAGGCGACCCATCCGGGCCACCTCCGACTCCATCAGCCGCAGGAGCCGGGCGCGGGCAGCCGGGTCGGCCCGATCCGCGCCCATCAGCAGCATTTCCACGCCGCCGCCGAGCGCCGCGAGTGGGGAGCGCAACTCGTGCGAGGCGTCGGCGACGAAGCGGCGCTGGGTGGCGAACGCGGCTTCCAACTTGCCGACCATCTCGTTGAAGGCTTGAGCGAGATCGGTCAGTTCGTCGCCGCCGTGCGGGACGGGGACGCGCAGGCCGAGGTCGCCCGCCGCGATCGCCCGGCTCGTCCCCGCCATCCGGCGAAGCGGGCGCAGGAGGCCGGCGACGAGCGGGATCGTCAGTACGACCGTCGCCAGCACGGCGAGCAGCGTCCCGATCAATAGCAACAGTCGCAGCCGACCGAGGAATGCATCAACGCTCCCGAGGGACGTGCTGAGTTCGAGGACGCCGACGGTTTGTGGCGCGGTCGCCGTCTGCCGGACGAGCGGGACGAGTTCGATCAGCACCGGCCCGTCTGCGGTCTGGTAACGGAAATGGCGCTCCCGGTTTGCCGCCGCGACCGATGCGTACACGCTGGAGTCGAGGGTGGGGGCGCTGACGGTCGTGACCCCGGCGAGGGCGGGACCATTGCCGACCGTCGCACCCGTCGCATTAGTCGTCAGGGCGGCGGTGTCGCGCGTCGTTAGTGCCCTAGCGAGATCGTAGAGCGTCCGCGTCGCATCCAGCTCGGGCGGCGGGCCATTCTGGCCGGACGGCGGCGCGAACGGGGCGCCGGGGATCGGCAACGTGCGGTCGTCGCGTGGTCGGCGCGGGCCATTGAGTTGCGCGTCAATCGCCACCCCGGCGGATGTGCGCAGTCCCTGCGCAGTGTTGTCAATTAGCACTCGGCCGATCCCGACGTAGAGTACCACCCCGAAGAGCGCCATGATGCCGACGAGCACGGAGGCCGTCAGCGCGCTGACTTTGGCACGCAGCGAGAGGTGCCGGTGGCGCGCGATCTGTTTCATGGCCGTAGCGTGTAGCCGACGCCACGGACTGCCTGGATGCGCTCGTGTCGCTCGTCGTTCAGTTTCGCGCGCAGGTAGCGGACGTAGACATCCACGACATTCGTGTCCACCGCCTGGTCGTAGCCCCAAACCCGATTCAGGATCGCGTCGCGCGTCAGCACCTGGCGCGGGTGAAGCATGAAGCATTCGAGCAGGTCGAATTCGCGCGGGGTCAGTTCGATAGGTCGCCCGCCGTCCGCCACCTCGCGCGTGTTCCGGTCCAGCCGCAGATCGCCGACAGCGAGGGCGCTGCCCGCCACGATCTGGTGCCGCCGCAGCACGGCGCGGATGCGCGCCATCAACTCGGCGAAGCGGAAGGGCTTAGGCAGGTAGTCGTCCGCCCCGCTGTCCAGCCCCGCGATGCGATCCTCGACCTCGCCGCGCGCCGTCAACATGATGATCGGCACATCGCTGCGGGCGCGGAGCGTGCGGCAGAGGGTGATCCCGTCCACACCGGGCAGCATCAGGTCGAGCAGGACGAGGTGCGGGTGGACGCGCTCGAAGGTCGGCATCGCCTCGCGCCCGTCCCGCACGGCGTGGACGGTAAAGCCTTCGTAGGTCAGGCCCATCGTCAGAAACTCGACAATCGTCTCCTCGTCCTCGACGAGCAGGACGGTCAGGGCCGCGTCGCTCGATTCCTGTGTCGTCATTTCACCCTCGCTTTTCGGCGATTCTACCGCGCAATGGAATCGAATTCGAATGCCGCCGTGTGCCGCCTGAACCCGGCAACATGAGACGCTCGGACGCTCGCACCCGCGCATTCGTCTGCCGGTATTGTCACGCCGCGCACGACTTCCGGCCAATCCACCCACGCGAGCGCCCAGGCGAGCAGCGCGCGGAACCCGCCGACCTCGGCGGGGGCGTGCTGCGCCGCCCACTGTACCAGCGCCCGACGGAGCGCGCCGAGGTGGGCGCTCGTGTACACGACGCGCTCATTGCGGATCGCACCATATCCGCGCGCATCCGGTCGTCGCACGACACAGACAAGCCGGTCGAGAAAGCGCGTTGGCCCGACCTCCAGCGTCAACCGCCGCTGCGCTTCGCGCAAGGTCGCGGGATCGCGTGCTACGTATTCCTGAACGAGTTGTGTGGGATTCCGCGTCATCGTCGTACTCCTGTCGGCCATCGCGCCGGAGATTGCGCGCGTCGTGTTCCTGTATAAACAAGGATAGGCGACGCGAATGAGAGGAAGCCCGACCGAAAATGAGAACTCGATGAGAGGCGACGAACGCGGCATGGCGCGCAACAATCACCGAGGGCAGGGAAGCCCTCGGTGATCGGGAAGAAGGGGAAAAGGGTTTTTAGAAGTTCGGCGCCGGGACGGGCACGGCCTGCGGTCCGACCGGTGTCACGCCGGCGGCGTGCAGGAGATCGTCGGCGATCCGCGCGACCCCCTCGGCGGCGCGGACGGTCTGGCTCGCCTGATCGTATTTTCCGGCGTTGTACAGGTCGTACGCCTGTTTGTAGAGACCCTGCGCGGTCGTCACGTAGAAGGACAGGTCGCCTGCGGCGGTGCTGTTCGCCTTTGCGGTGTTCGTCTCGTTGACGATGCCCTGATAGGCCCGCGCCAGTTCGTTGCTCGCGCGCGCCTTCTGCTGGTCGGCGGTCGGCGTCGTGGTCGGCGCGGGGCGCGCCGGGCGATTGGCGGCGGACGGCAGCCCGGTCGTGCCAATGCTGGCAACGATCAGATCGTCGGCGCTGCGGAGCGCGCCCTGCGCCGCGCGGGCATCGCCGCCCGCCAGCGTCAGGTTGTTGGCAGTCAGGGCGCTCTGCGCCTGGGTCTGCAACGTGCTCGCCCGGTCAATCAGGCTGTTCACGGTCGTCAGGTCCATCTTGCCGTTCGCGAAGTCGCGATCCGCCTTGGCGTTGGTGATCGCCTGCGTCAGGTTGGTGATTTGCGTCGTCACCGAGGCGGCGGTCGGCGTTTGCTGCTGGCCCTTGCCGGTACCGCCCGGTCCCCGGCCCCCGACATCCTGCTGTCCGGGCTGGCCCGAGCCGCTCGGCCCACCGGGGGCTTGTCGGGAGTTGGCATTCGGCGACTGCGTGGTTGTGGTTGTCGTGGTCGGCTGCGTGGTCGCGGTGGCCGTTGTCGTGCCGGTCGCGGGTGTCGTGGCCGGGGTTTGCGCGATGGCGACGCCCCCGGCCAAACCGAGGCCGAGCACGGCGGCGGCGGCGGCATGTTTGAGAGAACGCTTCATGGTCTTCTACTCCTTTGGCGGGGTTTTCTCCCGTCCGATTGTGAACCGGTCATTTCCGGTACACCCTCACGATAAGGTGCGCGACTGAGAGAACAGGGTGACGGGGATGAGAAAATAGTGAGAACGGATGGATAGGTTGTCCGCGCAATAACCTCCGTGAGGTAGGATCGAAATCGCGCGGGTCCATCCTTCAGCGTTTGCCGCCCGCGATGGGCTGCGCGGCTTCCATTCGCCGCGCCGTGGCAGGTTTGGCGGGCCGCGCGACTGCCTTCGGCTCCCAAAGGATGCGATGGACGCAGAGTCCGACGACGAGCGCCGCCGTGATCGCGTATAGCGCCAGCGCCCACTGTTGGCTGCGGTCCGTGCCGCTGCCCAGCCCGTGCGCCAGACCGACAAAGAACGTCAGAAATGAAAGGAAATGGATGCCACGCCAGACCGCTTTCGGCAAGCGCTGCTGGA
>JALYXG010000431.1 GCA_030947205.1 Chloroflexota bacterium | reverse complement strand
ATGGATCGTACCCCGCGACGACCGGGGCCGACGAACGGAATGGGGAGATGGAGATGGATGAGCCAGCGATGAACCTGACGGTCTACGGCGCGCCATGGTGCCCCGATTGCCGCCGCGCCAAGCAGTTTCTCGGCGAACACCGCGTCGCGTACCAATGGGTGGATGTAGACACCGACCCGGACGGTGTCCGCCGCATCGAGGAGTTGAACGACGGCAAGCACAGCATCCCGGTCATTCTGTTCGCTGACCAAAGCATCCTCGTCGAGCCGACGAATGCCGAACTGGCCGCGAAACTCGGCCTGCAAACGCGGGCAATGCAGCACTTCTACGACCTCGTCGTCGTCGGTGGCGGCCCGGCCGGGATCACCGCCGCGATCTACGCCGCGCGGGAGGGTATCTCGACGCTCGTCGTGGAGCGATCCAGCCTCGGCGGGCAGGCGGCGATCACCGAACGCCTCGACAACTACCCCGGCTTTCCCGATGGCGTGACGGGCGAGGAGTTCCGTACCCGCCTCGTCGCCCACGCGCAGCGGTTCGGCGTCGAATTGCTCTCCGCCCAGGAAGTGACCGGCATCGGTATGGATGGCCTGTACCGTTCCATCGCGCTCGCGGACGGCACGACGCTGACCGCCAACGCCGTCCTCCTCGCGCCCGGCAGCACGTACCAGCGGCTGGACGTGCCGGGGGAGGCGGATTACCTCGGCGCGGGCATCCACTTCTGCGCGACGTGTGACGGACCGTTCTATCGCGATCAGGAGGTCGTCGTGATCGGCGGCGGCAACAGCGCGGGGGAGGAATCGCTCTTCCTGACGCGGTTCGCCAGCCATATCACGATCCTCGTGCGAGGCGAAGGGTTGAGCGCCAGCGCCGTCGTGCGGGAAAAGGTCGCCGAATGCGACAAGATCACCGTGCGGCCCTTCACCGTTGTTGAGGGTTTCGAGGGCGCACACAGCCACCTTTCCGCTGTCCGCGTGCGCGATACCCGTTCGGGCGCAACCGAGACGCTGCACCCAGCGGGGGTCTTCGTCTTCATCGGGTTGCGGCCCAATACGTCTTTCCTCCAAGGGATCGTCGCGCTCGACGGCGGCGGTTCCATCGTCACCGACGCGGGGTTGCAGACGAATATACCTGGCCTCTTCGCGGCGGGTGATGCCCGTGTCGGCAGCACCAAGCAGGTTGCATCGGCGGCGGGCGAGGGGGCGGCAGCCGCACTCGCGATCCGCGCCTACCTCCAACAGTTCGGTGAACAAGGTCGGGCGATGCGCGAACCGACTGAAATGACCGCTGCGAACTGATTTTCCCACCCCCAACCCCCCTCCCGACGCGGGAGGGGTTTTTCGTTTCCCTCTCCTCCGCGAATGGTGAAGGCGGTGAGGATCAGGGCATCGCCAATCCCCGACCCAAAGAGCCGTCACTGCCGATTTGCTAGCATCTGCCGCGTGGCATCTATCTTGCTTTGCAAGAAACCGTGCAACGCATGAATGCTGCGTCACCTCGGTGGAGGCTGGTTCGGGACGGTAGCACGTGCGACGCAGTGAACCAATGCGTACGAATGAGACGTACTGTTTGGTAAGCGGAGCCGGTGGCATCGAGAGCAGCACGGGATACTTCGCTTGACATAATGATGCTACTGGATGATACTTGAATGCTATCAGGTTGTAAGTACCAACATGGAGATGAATCGCGGCACGGCAGGGACACGACGCACGCTCAGGAGGAGTAGCAATGCCACGAACAGCGAAGAATGCCACGACGGTCGGCCCGTCTTTTTCCGCCCGTGCGGTCGAGCGCACCCTCGAGGTGATCGGCGGCAAATGGACTGTCCAGATCCTTCGCGACCTTTTCGAGGGGACGCGCCGCTTCGGCCAGTTGCAGACGTCGCTCGGCGGGGTCAGCCCGAAGATGCTGATCGCACGCCTGCGCGAACTCGAGGAGCGCGGCCTCGTAACGCGGAAGCTGTACCCGGAAATCCCACCGCGCGTCGAGTACAGCCTGACGGATGATGGCCGTACCCTCCGACCGATCGTTGACGCGATGGCGGACTGGGGTCGGACGCACGGCGAGCATGTCGGCTTCAACCACGCCCAGCGCGACGCGCGCGATGCCGCCGCCATCGAACCGTCTCTCGGGCGACCCCAGGGCCGCTCCGCTGCCGCATCCTAACGAGGACGAAGGGAAAAGGACTAATACTCTTTCACGATAGCGATGACGCATGCGGCTCGTAGGGGCGATCACGACACGACTTTCGTGAAAAAGGACTAAGGACTAAGCAGAGGCTTTCTCCCGCTTAGTCCTTAGTCCTTTTCTCTCAGTCCTTCTCGTCGAGCGGCAGGGAGAAGGTAAAGATGCTCCCCATGCCTTCGATGCTTTCGGCGCGGATTGTGCCGCCATGGTGGGTAACGATTTCCCGACAGATATAGAGGCCCAAGCCCATCCCGCCGGAGCGCATCACCCCGGCACGCGGCGCGCGATAGAAACGATCGAAGAGGTGCGGCAGTTCGTTCGGCGCGATGCCAACGCCCCGATCGCGAACCGAGACGAACGCCGCGCCGTCTTCCGCCCAGACCCGAATGTCCACATCGCCACTTTCCGGCGAATAGGTGATGGCGTTCGACATGAGGTTGATGAGCACCTGCTCGATCCGCGCCGTGTCCCCATTTACCTCGATTCCCGATTCGGCGA
The DNA here is from genome assembly GCA_030947205.1 of Chloroflexota bacterium. Lineage (GTDB taxonomy): Bacteria > Chloroflexota > Chloroflexia > Thermomicrobiales > JALYUS01 > JALYUS01. Next base: position 8,350 of record JALYXG010000431.1, on the reverse strand, counting down.
CGAGCGAGAGATGATGCGTATCGCTGGAGACGCGCATGGTATTGACGACCTCACCCGCGAGCGCGGTGAGATCGAACGGCTCGGTGTTCAGTTGCAAGCGTCCCGCCTCGATGCGCGAAACGTCGAGCATCTCGTTGACGAGACTGGCGAGCCGCTCCGTCTGTTTGCGGATCACGCCGAGCGACCGACGGTCGCTTTCGCGCCCGACTTGCGCGCTCAGCCGCCGGTCCAACAGTTCCGCGTATCCCTTGATCGCGGTCAGGGGGGTGCGGAGTTCATGCGCGGCGATAGAGACGAACTCGTCCTTCATCTGGTCGAGTTGCTTCATCTCGGTGACGTCTCGGAAGACGGCAACCGCACCGGTGATCGCGCCGCTTCCAGCCCGCACCGGCGCACTTGAACAGATCAGGAAGCGGTCGTCCCCCCTATCCGCGCGGCGCACGATCAATACCTGCTCCGTCACCGTCTCGCCCCGCACGGCGCGACCGAGCGGCAGGTCTGCGGGTGGTATCGGCGTGCCATCGGGGTTGCGCAGCTCCTGCTCCGTCACCTGCGCTTCGAGGTCAAAGGAGACGGCCGATTGCGTCCGCCCCGTCAATCGGCGCGAGGCGGCGTTTTCGAGAACGATCCGGCCCTCGGCATCCGTCACCATCACGCCGTCCGCGATGGAAGCGATCACCGTCTCCAATTCGCTGGCACGCTGGGCGGCATCCCACGCCAGGTCTTCGATCTGCTGCCGCGTTTCCACGCGCTCCGTGACATCGGCCACGACGGTGAGGATGCCCGTAACTTCTGCGCCGGATTCCCGTAGCGGCACAACGGTCATGTCGAAGTAGCCTGCACCCCGCGCGAAGCCGCCATACGCAAACTCCTGCACGCCGATCGTCTCGCCACGCTCCAGCGCTTGACCGACGAGTCCGATCATGTCATCCACACCCGCGTTTGGGAGGAGGTTGCGTAGCCCACGCCCGGCGATTCCCGATTCGCGCCACGACGCATCCAGCAAACCGAGATACTGTCCGTTCGCCATCCGCACCGTGAGGCCCGCATCCGTGCCGAAGGCGGCGATGCCGACCGGTGCGTTCTCGATCACGGTCTGCACGAAGCGGCGGCGCTCGTCTATTTCCCGCAGCAGTTGCTCGCGCTGCTGCTCGGTGGCCCGTCGCTCGGTGATATCCTGGATAATCGAGACGAAGACGGGTGGGTTCTCACCGTGCGAGAGTTGCAGGCGTGCCTCTACCGGGTAATGTGAGCCGTCCTTACGTCGCTGTGTCGTCTCGAAGACGATTTCGTCCTGTTCGCCCGTGCGGAGTGGTGCGATAAATGACTCAAACGTCTCCGCCGTCAGCATGGGGCGAATATCAATCGGTGTCATCTGGGCGAGTTCTTCCATCGTGTAACCGAGGTTGCGCCGCGCTCCCTCATTCACTTGCAGATAGCGCAGCGAGGCGGCATCGTAGACGTAGATCTCGTTCGCGGAGGCATCGAGGATGCGCCCGAGGCGCGTCATCAGTTCCTCGGCCCGCTTGCGCGCCGTGATGTCGCTGAAGATGACCACCGCGCTCGTGATCGCACCCGTCGCGCTCGTGATCGGCGCGCTGCTCATCAGGATATTTCGCTCACCATGCCGCGTACGGCTCACGAATTCATAGCCGGAAACTCTTTCACCATGGAGGGCACGTGGGAGAGGCAAATCGTCGAGTGGGATCGGTCGGCCGTCGGGATAGCGCAGGTCGAAGTGTTCCACGACCTCCGGCAGCGCGTCGTTGGGCGACAGGTCCTCGCCGGAGATGTCGCGCCCCGCTGCGTTCATCTGCAGCAACCGTCCGTCCGCCCCATAAATCGCGACGCCGTCCGGCATGTTGGCAATAATCGCCTCCAGTTCCGCCGCTCGCTGCGCCGCCGCGTCCGCCAACTCCTCGATCCGCTGCCGCGACAGGACGCGATCGGTCACATCGGTGACGAGCAGGACGAGACTCGTCACCGCGTCTCCATCCTCACGCAGTGGCACGAGGCTCCAATCGAGGTACGACGGGTCCCCGCCGCTCCCCGTATACTCGAACTCGGAAAGGCTGACTGGCTCGCCCGTCTCCGCGACATGGCGGAAGATCGGCAAGATACCCGCGCCTTCCGCGTTCGGCGTGAAGGCGCGGAACGGCACGCCGTTGAGGCTCGGCTCCCCCCACGCGTCCCCGACGATCGAGCGGAACTGGTCATTAGCGAGCAGGATAGTGAAGTCCGGGTCCGCCGTGCAGACGGCAATTCCGGCGGGCGCGCTGTCAATGACGGTTTGGGCGAACTGACGCCGCTCCTCGACTTCCCGCAGCAACCGCTCGCGGTCCTGTTCGGCGTGCTTGCGGTCGGTGATGTCCGTGAACATCACCACCGCGCTCGTGATCGCTCCATCCGCGTCGCGGATCGGCGCGCTACCAGAAAGGAGATACGCATCGCCATGCCGTGTGCGGCTGATAAATTCGTAGCCGGAGACCGTCTCTCCACGGAGAGAGCGGGGGAGCGGCAGGTCATCGAGCGGGATCGGTCGCCCGTCGAGAAAGCGAAACTTGAAACGTTCGCTGGCTGCCGTGATCGCCTCGTCGGGTGCAGGATCGTCTCCGGCGATCTGCCGCCCGGCGGTATTCATCTGCAGGAGCCGACCATCCGGCGCGTAGATCGCCACGCCGTCCGGCATATTGGCGATGATCGCTTCTAACTCGTTCGCGCGTTCCGCCGCCTCCCGTGCGAGGGCGGTGACGCGCTGCTGCGCCTCGACTTCCTCCGTGACATCCGCCGCGATATACAGAACATGGTGCGCGGCCGGATCGCTCGTCGTGAGCGGAATCATCGTTTCGTTCCAGAACGTCGCGCCGCGCGTCGGGTGCGCGTATTGGGTCGCGGCCGTCTCGATCGGTTCGCCTGTGCGCCCGACGGCCCGCAACTGGCCGATGAAGCCGTTTTCCACGGTGTGTGGGAGAACGGTCGCAACCGGGCAGTCATTGACGCCACGGCTACGGTACGGTTCCGGGGTACTGGCAACAAACGCCGGATTCGCCGTGCTGAAAATCATCGTATCCGTGTTCACCACCGCGAGGCTGGTCGGTACGGTGTCAAAGATCGCTTGCGTGAACTGGCGGCGTTCCTCGACGAGCCGGATCAGCGCCTCTCGCTCCCGCTCCCCGCGCACCCGTTCCGTGACGTTGACGGCAGTGATCAGGAGGGCAGGCGTCCCGTCGCTCAGGTGCAAGGGCTGAATTGTGCCGTCGTAGAATTGATCCGGCACGACGGTGGAGGAGTACGCGGTGCTGCGGATCGTCGTTTGCCCGTCGCGCGCGCGGGAAAGGAGACGCGTCGCCGTATCGCGCGATGAGGCGGGCATCGCATCGAGCAGCGACTGCCCGATGGTCAGCGGTCGACTCCCCGGCGCGTAACGGATTGAGGCGTCATATTCGCCATTGAATGAAAGCGCCGTGAAATCATCCGCCCGCACCACAGCAATCCCGACAGGGACATTGGCGAGCACCTGCGCCGTGAATTGCTGCTCCTGCTCGATCCGACGAAGCAGCGTCTCGCGTTCCTGCTCCTGACCGAGCCGGTCGGTGAGGTCGCGGCTAACGCTCACCGCACCGATGATCCGGCCGCGCGCATCGCGCATCGGGCTGGCAACCGCGCCGACGACGCGGGGTCCATCCGGCGCGTCGGGGATCGCAACATCCTGCTGCGCGGATTCCTCGCCGCCGAGCACACGCTCCAGCAGCGCGTACTCATCCGTGGTCGGCGTGCCGTCCGCACGGCGGCGGGTGATCCTCGCCAGGGCATCCGCGCGGTCCGCCGCGCCGAGCATCGCGATCGCCGCGTGGTTGACATCGGTGGAATGGCCGGCCGCGTCCACAACCATCACCGCATCGCTCATGCTCTCCAGGATCGCCGCGAATTTCGCCTGCGCCCGCTCGGCCAGCGCCTGCGCGCGGCGTTTCCACTCCACAAGTCCGATAATGACCAGCATCGTCGCGACAAGGACGACTGCCCGCTCGAAACTCTCATAGCGGGAGAAGGCGAGAAAGACTGCAAGCATCGAGGCCACCGCCGCAGTGAGCGCCGGCCCGAAACCAATCAGAAGCGCGATGAGCGTGATCGCCGCGATATAGATCGTGCCGGGGTTTTCGATCGTGGTGTGATCGAAGATTAGCCAACCGGTGTTGAAGAGGCCGATCAGTCCCGTCGTCGCGAGCACGACAGCGAGCGCGGCCCCATAGCGCACGGCGGGTGACCACGCGGCAATTACCCGCTCGAATCGCGAGCGAGATCGTGATGCAATCATCTCAGTCCTGCCTTTGTCGGGTACGGTGGAGCAATAGATCATCGGCACATGCCACAGCGGGTATGGGAGAGCGGAACGAGCGATGCAACCTTACGACCCGGCCTTGCACGCTGTCAATTGACGCCCGCGATGGGCGATTTTGTCCCTCCACTTGTTTTCTCCGATGCATAAAACTACGCTTCTGGCATGACTCTTGCATGAGTAGCATATGAACGCTCCCCATGAGATGCATGTGTGGGCAACAGCAGATAGCATTCGTACCTGATTTTGGTGATGCAAGTGATGAACGAACAAACATGTGTCTTAATCGTCGAGGATGACGAGTGTATCGCGTTGTTGATTGCGGACGCGTTGCAAGAAGAAATGAACGTACGGTCGCTCACATTGCACAACGGCAAGGACGCAATCCGTTTCCTCGCCGAACAGCACGCTGATTTCGTCATCCTCGATTATCAGCTCCCCGGCGCGAATGGCATCGAGGTATACGACACAATCCGGCGGAATGCACGAACCGCACAAACCCCCATACTCTTCATCACCGCGAATGACATGCGCGCCGAATTCCAACGACGTGGCCTTGCCTATCTACGCAAGCCCTTCAATCTGTTCGAACTGCTGACGACCGTCGAGGATCGCCTGCGCGCGCCTCGGAGCAACACTGCCGCATCATAACCCCCTGCAGGCGGGAGCCTGCATACTCGAAAACGTAGAAAATCGGGGCTGCACAGAGCGTGCCACCCTTGATATAGCAACGGATTCCATCTTGGCACGATTTTTGCTATGCTATTTTTTGCGGCGCATTCCGTAGGCGGCGTACTTCAGACCGTTAGACTGAATCGTTCAAGGGAGTAAAGGCAGATGGCTGGTTTACGCCACTCGATGGACTTCACGCACGAGCAACGTCAATGGATTTCCCCCGTCCTCATCGAAGCGAATCAAGTCTTACTGCTATCGCGTACGGAATTGCAAGCGGCAATGCGCGCGGAGATCATGAAAAACCCCGCTCTCGAACTCGATTATGATTCCGCCGTCGGCGACGAAACCCGTCAGTGCCCGATCTGTGGCGAGGCGCTCCACAATGGCTGGTGCGCAATGTGCCACAGCCGCCCGCAGGAAACGCCATCGCGCGAAAGCTACGAGGAGTATGCCGACCAGTGGTACACCGCCTCGCCCCGTCGCAACGACGGCGATGACGACGCCTACGACCCCTTCACCGCTGTTGCCTCCGAGGAAGACCTGCGCCGACAATGGCTGGCCGATGCCGCGACGATGCTCCCCGAGGATCAGATCCGCACCGCAGCGTTCCTGATCGTCCATATCAATGACCGTGGCATCCTCGACACGACCCTTGAAGAGACAGCGCTCGCCTGCGAGTGCGACGAAGAAACCGCGCTCGATGTCCTCCGAGTTGTGCAGGGCATCGTCCCCGTCGGGGTCGCGGCGCGCGATTACCGCGAGTCCTTCCTGCTCCAGTTGCGCGGCTTGCGCGAGAGCGGGATGGCGATTCCGGAGACGGTCGAGCAGATCATTGCCGAGCACCTGTCGGACCTCGCCGCCGGGCGGTTCGCGCACATCGCCGGCGCCCTCGGCGTCGCGACGGAGACGATCGAGGCGGCCCGTGCCTTTATCCGCGCCCACCTCACGCCGCACCCCTTGCAGAACCCCACCACACGCGCCGGCCGGAAGACTTCCGCGACCGGCTTTCTCACGCCCGATGTCCTGATCCGCGAGGGTGCGAACGGTGAACTCGTCGCTACCGTGCCGGAAAGCGGCTCGAACCGTTTGCGGATCAACGAGACCTACTCCACCATCGCCTCCGACCGGGGGATGCTCGCCGGCATGTCCGAGCAGGAGCGCGAGCACATCCGCGAGAGTGTGGCGCGTGCCCGTCTCTTCCTCCACGGCGTCCGGCAGCGCGGCGCGATGTTGCAACAGGTCGCGCAGTACGTCGTCGCGGAGCAGGAGGACTTTCTTCGCTACGGCGTGCGCGAGTTGAAGCCGCTGACGCGCGCGGCGGTCGCCCAGGCCCTCGGCGTCCACGAGTCCACCGTCAGCCGCGCAACGGCGAACAAATACGTCCTCCTGCCGGAACGGCGTGTTATCCCCTTCTCGGACTTCTTTACCGCCTCGCTCGGCGTCAAGGATGTCATCAAGGAGTTGGTGGACCGCGAGGAATATCCGCTCACGGACGACGAAATCTGCGACAAACTGAAGGAACTTGGCATCCAGATCGCCCGTCGGACCGTTGCGAAGTACCGCGGCGAACTCGGCCTGCTGCCCTCCACAATGCGCTAAGGGGGAAAGAACCTCACCCCCGGCCCCTCTCCATCGCAATGGAGAGGGGTGACTCGTCGCGATGCCGTGGCGGCCCCCTGAACATTCGGTTCTCACGGAGGTCACTCCCCTTCCTCGCGGGAAGGGGCCGGGGGTGAGGTTCCCCGTACAATCAATCATTGCATGGAATGGACACACGAGTACAATGGGGGCGCGTCCGTAACGCGCATTTTTCGGTTCCGGGTCAAGGGGAGTAGACGACATGAGTAGCAGGCCACCAGCACGCCGGGTGAGCGCCGCTGGCTCCGGCGCATCGCGCAAGCCGATCGAGAATGGGCATGCATCGAGCGATAGCAGCGATCTCGCGACGCCCGCCCGCATCTATGACGCGACAAACCGCCGCATCCTCATCGCGGACGATGACGAGGCGATCCGCTCGCTGCTCGTCGAGCTGCTGACTGATGAAGGGTACGAGCCGATCGAGGCGGCGACGGGCAAGGAGATGCTCGACATCTATCATGGCCCGCAGCATCCCGCACTCGTGCTGATGGATGTGCAGATGCCCGATATGACGGGCCTGGAAGCCCTGCGGGAGATCGCGAAGTCGTCCGGCGGGCAGACACTGCCGATCATTATGATGACGGCGTTCACGACGGCCTCCATCGCCATCGAGGCGACAATGCTCGGCGCGTTCGACTACCTCAATAAACCGTTCGACATCGAGTATGTCATCCAGAAGGTCAGGACGTTCTTCAACACGCAGGAGCAGGAAGCGCGGATGACTGCCAACCCCGCCGAGGCCGACCAGCGGCTGCGGGACGAGATCATCGGTTCCAGCCCGGAAATGGCGCGCATCTTCCAGATGATCGGGCGCGCGGCGGCCTCCGATGCCCCCGTCCTAATCACTGGCGAAACGGGCGCGGGCAAGGAACTGATCGCCAATGTGCTGCACAAGAACTCGCTTGCTGCGCGCGGCCCGCTGGTGAAGGTGAACTGCGCGGCGCTGCCCGAATCGCTCCTTGAAAGTGAACTCTTCGGTCACGAGAAAGGCTCGTTCACCGGCGCGCTGAACCAGCATAAGGGCAGTTTCGAGCGCGCGAACAAGGGGACGATCTTTCTCGACGAGATTGGCGAACTGACACTCTCCACCCAGACCAAACTCTTGCGCGTTCTGCAGGAAAAGGAGTTCGAGCGCGTCGGCGGCACCGCGCCGATCCATGTAGACGTGCGCGTGATCGCCGCGACGAACCGGCGGCTGGAAGACGAAGTGTCGGCGGGCAACTTCCGCGAGGACCTTTTCTACCGCCTCCACGTCCTGACAATCCATGTACCGCCGCTCCGCGATCATATGGAGGACGTGCCGCTCCTCGTTCAGCATTTCCTCGACAAGCATCGCTATGGTGTAGCGGGCCGCTCGGCGCGCATCTCGCCGGACGCGATGGAAAAGTTGATGACGCACCACTGGCCCGGCAACATCCGCGAGTTGGAGAACACGATCCAGCGCGGCATCGTGCTTTCGCAGGGCGGGTTAGTGACCGCTGCACAGATCCAATTCGCGCCCCAGGCAGGCGGACGGCTACTCGACATCACCCAGCGCGTCCGCGAGCGGACACCGCTGGCGCAGGTGCTCAACGAAGTCGAGCGCGAACTGCTCGTCGAGGCGCTCAAGCAGCACGAGGGCGACCGTGTCGCCGTCGCGCACACGCTCGGTCTGCAACTGCCCGACCTCACCCAGCGCCTCCGCGACTTCGGCCTCGATAG
>JALYXG010000427.1 GCA_030947205.1 Chloroflexota bacterium | reverse complement strand
CGACGAACGAGCGGTTCAAGTCGCTGCTGGAGAAGGGGCAGACCGGGCTTTCCGTCGCCTTCGATCTGCCGACCCAACTCGGCTACGACGCGGACGATCCGATGGCGGCGGGCGAGGTCGGCAAGGTTGGCGTCTCGATCAGCCGCCTCGACGATATGCGTATCTTGTTCGACGACATCCCGCTCGGCGAGGTGACGACGAGCATGACGATCAACGCGCCCGCCGCGATCCTCCTCCTCATGTACCAGATCGTCGGTGAGGAGCAGGGCGCGGACGCCAAGAAACTGGGCGGCACGATCCAGAACGACCCGTTGAAAGAATATCAGGCGCGCGGGACGTATATCTACCCGCCGCGCCCCTCGATGCGGCTCGTCACCGATACCTTCGCGTACTGTGCGAAATATCTGCCGCAGTGGAACCCGATCAGTATCAGCGGCTACCACATGCGCGAGGCGGGCTGCTCGGCGGCGCAGGAGATCGCCTTCACACTCTCGAACGCGATTGCCTATGTCGAAGCGGGGCTGAACGCTGGGCTATCGGTGGATGCCTTCGCACCGCGCCTCTCGTTCTTCTTCGGCGCGCACAATGACCTATTCGAGGAAGTCGCGAAATTCCGCGCCGCGCGCCGCATCTGGGCGACGATGATGCGCGAGCAATTTGGCGCGCAGGATAAGCGTTCCATGCTCCTCCGCTTTCACACGCAGACCTGCGGCTGCACGCTGACCGCGCAGCAACCGCACAACAATATCGTGCGGGTCGCGTTGCAGGGGTTGGCGGCGGTGCTGGGCGGGACGCAGAGTTTGCACACCAACTCATTCGACGAGGCGCTCGGCCTGCCGACGGAGCATGCGGCGACGCTCGCGCTGCGGACGCAGCAGATCATCGCGGAGGAGAGCGGTGTGACGGCGACGGCGGACCCGCTCGGCGGCTCGTATTACGTCGAGGCGCTGACCGATGGCGTGGAGCACGAGGCACGCCGCTGGATGGAGCGCGTCGCGGAGCGCGGCGGCGCGGTCGCCGCGACGGAGAGCGGTTTCATCGCCGGGGCGATTGCCGAGCACGCCTATCGGCAGGAGATGGGACAGGAACGGGGCGAACGCGTCGTTGTCGGCGTCAACCGCTATCGAGCGCAGGAGGAGATCGAGGTGCCGATCCTCCGGCCCGACCCGGAGGCGGAGAAGAAACAGATCGCGCACCTCGCGACCCATCGCGCGGGTCGCAACGTGATCGCCTGCGAGTCGGCGCTCGGCGTCGTCCGCACCGCCGCGCAGGGCGACGCGGAAATGCTCGGCCCGATGCGCGCCGCGCTGCTCGCGGGCGCGACGCTCGGCGAAATCTGTACCGCGCTCCGTGAGGTCTGGGGGACGTATCGCGCGGCGCGGCCGGTGTAGGAGCGGGGAATCTAACCCCCCGGCCCCCTTCCCGCGAGGAAGGGGGAGGGTAGGGGCGCATGGCATGCGCCCTCTGGCGATAGCAGGGCGCTCCGGAGAATACCACGGCACTTCGCATAAGACACCCCTCTCCATCGCAATGGAGAGGGGCCGGGGGTGAGGTATGAGCCTCGAATCAATCGCGGAAACGTATCACGCGCCGCCGGAGTCGGTGGCGATGGTGCGGCCGATCGTCGAGCGGATCGAGCGGCGCGACCGCGAGGGCGCGGACATTACCATCGCTCGGCTCGCCTTGCGCTGCGCGGACATGGTAGAAAGCGGCTCGATGGGCGCGTGGGTCGCCGATAGCGCGTTCACGATCCTCGATGTCTGGCTCACCGACGAGATGGAGCGCAGCGATGTCGGTGTGGACGAGCGGACGTGGGAACTGCTGACGGAAGGGAATCTCTTCCACGGCCAGGGCGTCATCTTCAAGCCCGATCTGTCGTACCTGCGCCAAGTGGCGGCGGCGATCCTCTTCGATCACGGCTTGCCGCCGACCTATACTGACCCAGACAATATTTTGGACATTTCGGAGTATCGGGAGCGGCATGGCAACGAATAATCACCCCCACGCGGAGCGGATCGCGCGGTTGCAGGCGCAGCGGCAGCGCGAGGAGGACGAGGCGCAACAGAAGCAGCACGCGCGCGGCAAACGCACGGCGCGCGAGCGGGTGCTGGCGCTGCTCGACGCGGGCACATTCAGCGAACTCGACCCGTACGCGGTGCATCGCTCGGAGCACTTCACGATGCCGGAGCGGCACCCGCTCGGCGATGGCGTCGTCACCGGCTTCGGCTTGCTCGACGGGCGACCCGTCTGCGTCTTTTCGCAGGACTTCACGGTCTATGGCGGCTCCCTGGGCGAGGTCTTCGCGGAGAAGGTCGTCAAGATCATGGACAAAGCGCGGGCGGCGGGGGTGCCGATGATCGGCATCAATGACAGCGCGGGTGCGAGGATTCAGGAGGGCGTCGAGGGACTGGAAGGATACGGCGAGGTCTTTTTTCGCAATGTCCAATGCTCTGGCATCATCCCGCAGGTCTCGATTATCGCTGGGCCGTGTGCGGGCGGCGCGGTCTACTCGCCCGCAATGACCGATCTCGTCGTGATGGTGGACGGTATTTCGCAGATGTTCATCACCGGCCCGGATGTCATCAAGACCGTCACCGGCGAGGATGTGACGCACGAATCGCTCGGCGGCGCGCACACGCACGCGACCGTGAGCGGCGTCGCCCAACTCGTCGCGGTGGACGAGGACCACAGCGTTGATCTCGTCCGTGCTTTTCTTTCCTATCTGCCGTCCAACAACAAAGAGCAACCGCCGCATGTCGCGACGACCGACGACCCGCACCGCGCCGACCCCGAACTGGACGACCTCGTGCCCGAACTGCGGACCAAGCCGTACGACATGCGCGGCATCATCCGCCGCGTCGTGGACGCGGATTCGTTCTTCGAGTTGCAGCCGGAGTTCGCGCCGAATATCCTCACCGGCTTCGCACGGCTCGACGGCTACTCGATCGGCGTCGTCGCGAACCAGCCGATGCACCTGGCGGGCACACTCGACATCCTCGCCTCGGAGAAGGCGGCGCGTTTCGTCCGCCTCTGCGATGCTTTCAATGTGCCGCTCGTCACCTTTGAGGATGTGCCCGGCTTCCTGCCCGGCAC
>JALYXG010000412.1 GCA_030947205.1 Chloroflexota bacterium | reverse complement strand
GCGACGGACGAGGTCATCTTGCGGACGGCGTCTTCGAGCGTCAGTACCCGATCCTCGCGCACGTATTTGCCGAGGACGCGCGGATAGGTGCCGTAGGAGCGGGGATGCGTCGGGCCGCGCTCCGCCGCCCAGGCCGGGTCCACGCCGCCCGCATCGGTGGAAATCTTGATCCACGGCTGCCTGAGTTGTTCGGCGAGATTGTCCTCGGTCATCATGAAGTAGATCGTGCTGATCCGCTGCCCCTCGGCGACGAGCAGGTCAATCGCCGTGTCGAGCCAGTGCGCGCCGCGCTCCGCCGCGATGGCTGACAGGCGCATGCCGTTGTACTTTTTCAGTTCGGGCTGCTCCAAGCCGACTGGCACGATGCCGTCCGGCCCGTTCAACGCACCCATCGCCTCCCAATCGCCTGAAGGGTTGAGGGCCGCCGCGCGGATCGTCGCGCGCATCGCGGGGTCGCGCAGGTTCTCGTATAGTTTGCCGTCCGCCGCGGCCCACGGCGGCAGGACGGAGGACAGCCCCGTGCCGCCCGCGATATACGGGTACATATCGGCGGTCACGTCCAGCCCCGCCGCGCGGGCGTCGTTGATCATCTGGATCGCGGCGAGCATCTTGTGCCAGTTGTCGCGCCCCGCCGCTTTGAGGTGATAAACCTCGACAGCGACCTTCGCCCGCTTTCCGATCTCCAGCGCCTCGCCCATTGCTTCCAGAAATTGGTCCGCCTCGGAGCGGAGGTGCGTGATGTAGACGCCGCCGTACCGGGCGACAACCTCGCAGACCGCGACGATCTCGTTTGTCCCGGCGTAGGTGTCGGGCGGATAAATCAGGGCGTACGAGACGCCGAACGCGCCGTCCTCCATCGCCTCGGTCATTACGCGGCGCATCGTCGCCAACTCGTCGGCGGTCGCGTCGCCCATCGCCATCCCCTTGGCGTACTGCCGCAGCGTGCCGCCGCCGAGGAAGGAGCCGATATTCGGCGCGACGCCGCGCTCGGTCATCGCCTCCAGCCAGTGGCGGAAGCGCGTCCAGTGCCGTGCGCGTTCCTCCCATTCCGGGAGATTGGTCAGGAAGATGGCGTTGCGCATCGGCGCTTCGATCAGGCCGCCAAAGGGCGCGGGCGTCCACGCCTCGCCCATGATCTCCGTCGTCACGCCCTGCGTGATCTTCGACAGGCACGTGGCGTCCTGCATCAGTGGCAGGATGGAATGGCTCTGGATGTCAATGAAGCCGGGACAGACAACCATCCCCGCCGCGTCCACGACCTCGTTGGCATCCGCCGCCAACTGCCCGGCGGGTGCGACCGCCACCACCCGCTCCCCGACCAGCGCGACATCGCCGTAGAACCACGGATTGCCCGTTCCGTCCACCACTCGCGCGCCCCGGATCAAGACATCGCTCTGCATCGTGCGCCCCCTCCCTTATGCGGACCATCGCCGGGGGCCATTGTAGAGGAGGAAGGGGCATGTAGACAGTAGACCGTAGTCAGTTGAAAGCGAGGCCATTGCGCATATCTCCTGTCTACTCCTTCGGGCACGGTTCGTGCGGAAGGAGACAGGGGACGATGGATCGCTACACATGAGAGGAGCACGAGATGGCAGAGACGCAACAAATGACCGCTACACGGGAGCAAATGATCCAGGGTTTACAGGAAGACCTGGCGCGCGAGTACAAGGCAATCATCCAGTATGTAATCTTCAGCCAGAAGCTCGACGGTGCGCGCTACATGGACATTGCGGAGGAATTGGCACTGCACGCCCATGAGGAGTTGGATCACGCACTGGCGATCGCCAAGCAACTCGATTACTTCGGGGAATATCCCGTCCACGAGCCGAAGCCGGTCCAGGTGTCGGAAGAAAATGAGGACATGCTTTGGTTCGACCTGCAAGGGGAGGACGAGACAGTCGCCAACTACCGGCAACGGATCCGGCAGGCGCAGGAACTGGAAGAATACGCGCTCGCCGAGGTGTTGCAAGGGATCGTAACGCAGGAGCAGGATCACCAGATTGATCTGGCCACCGCGCTCAGCGTCGTCCCCGATCCCCGGAAGCGTCAAGGCCAAGGACCGGGCGCCAAAAAGTCGTCCTGACACCGCAACAGCGGGGGAGTGAACCGCCAAGACGCCAAGAGAAAAAAGGGTTATGAAGGTATACTCCCTTTCATCCCTTCTCTTTTTCTTGGCGTTCTTGGCGTCTTAGCGGTTCATTTGGATCGCTATTCCTGCTTGCGATATGCCCCAAGATAGGTGAGCATTGCCGCGCCGGTCTTGATGCCCTTGTAAAAGCGTTCGATCTCCATGTTCTCGTTTGGGGCGTG
>JALYXG010000400.1 GCA_030947205.1 Chloroflexota bacterium | reverse complement strand
TTGCGTGCATTGACGATTTGGGCGGCGCGATGCTACACTGTTTTGCCGACCTTTGCGTGGTCGGTCACACACTGTCACCCGCGCATGTGGCGGGGTTCGAGGAGGACCGGGATTAGCAGACCGCTTCGCACCAACGATCGTATTCGCGTCCGTGAAGTACGCGTGATTGATGAAGAGGGCAATCAACTCGGCGTGATGCTCACACGCGATGCGTTGGAGCGCGCGCGGGAGAACGGCCTCGATCTGGTCGAGGTCGCACCGAATGCGACGCCACCAGTGTGCCGCTTGATGGACTTCGGGCGCTTTAAGTACGATCAAAGCCGCCGCGAGCGCGAGGCGCGCAAGAATTCCAAGACGCAGGACATCAAGGAAGTGCGCGTCACCGGCATCCTGATTGACCAGCACGACTTGGAAACCAAGGCGCGCGATGTCAAGCGGCTTCTGAAAGAGGGCAACAAGGTCCGCGTCTCCGTCATTTATCGGGGCGCGCGGCAGATGTCCCACCCCGAGATCGGCGACGAGTTGATGCGCAAACTGGTGGCGATGCTCGAAGTGGACGCGGTGATCGAGTCTCCGGCGCGGCAGGAAGGCCGCATTTTGAGCATGTTGGTCAGTCCGCGCGTCGCGCCGGCTGCAAAGGCGACGAAGGACCCGGCCGAGCCGGATCCGACGGAGTAGGGGAGAACTGGGAGGCATGTCCAAGCTGAAGTTGAAGACGCATAAGCAGGCCGCGAAGCGCTTCAAGATCACGGGTACGGGCAAGATCATGCGAACCAAGGGCATGAAAAGCCATTTTCGCCGCCGCAAGTCCGCGCGGGTGAAGCACGCATTCGATAAGATGCAGCCATTGAGCAGCGCGAACGCGAAAAGCGTGCGCCGGAGCCTGCCCTACGGCGTTAAGTAAGAGCGAAGTAGCGAAGTAGCGAAAAAGAACCGGGAGGAAGACGGATGCCCCGCTCAACGAACAATGTTGCGGCGCACGCGCGCACTAAGAAGATACTCGCCGCCACGAAGGGACACAAGGGATCGCGCTCCCGTTGGAAGCGCGTCGCTATCGAATCGCGGATGAAGGCGATGCTCTACGCGACGCGGGACCGCAAAAACCGCAAGCGAGAGTTTCGCGCGCTTTGGATCGCTCGCATCAACGCGGCCTCCCGTGAGCACGAGATGCCATACAACCGCTTCATCAGTGGCTTGCAGGCGGCGGGCGTCACGATTGATCGCAAGATGCTCGCGGACCTCGCGGTGCGTGACAGCGCGGCCTTCGGCGAGTTGGTCGCGATTGCGAAGAACGCCGGGGCAGTCGCCGCGTAACGCCGGAGGTTCGCACGGACGCGCACATCACGAGCGTTCACAATCCGACGATCGTTGCGATTCGCTCCTTGCACCGCCGGAAAGCCCGGCGGGAGCAGGGGGCGTTTCTCGTTGAGGGCGTGCGCCTCGTCCGCGACGCGATTGCTGCCAGTGCGGCGATTCGCCAGATTGTCCTTTGCCCGGAATTGCTCGGCGAGCGCGCGGATACACTACGGGGTGAAACCGAGCTTACGATTGGCGATGGTGCGATACTGACGGTCTCGGCGTCCGTCATGCGGTCACTTTCCGACACCGAAACGCCGCAAGGCGCGATCGCTGTCACCGACCTCCCGAATGTGCCCATGCCCCACTTCGACCCTCTCACTGGCTTCGCCCTTGTGCTCGATGGCGTGCGCGATCCCGGCAATGTCGGCACACTGATTCGCGCTGCGGCGGCGGTCGGTTGTGACGCCGTTGTAACGATTGCGGGAAGCGCGGACGCCTTCGCGCCTAAAGTTGTGCGCGCGGCGATGGGGGCGCACTTCCGGTTGCCGGTCATCGCGGATGTTGACTGGAACGCGGTTGGGTCGGCACTCGCGGACATGCCCTCCGTGTATGGCGCGGATGCCGGTGCGTCGCTCCAATACGATGCCGTTGATTGGCGGCGGGGATGCGCCGTGATCGTCGGCAATGAGGATCGCGGTTTGAGCGATGATGCGCGAAGGTGGAGCAAGGGCGCGGTGAGCATCCCGATGGAGCGCGGTGTCGAGTCGCTGAATGCCGCCGTCTCGGGTGCGATTCTGCTGTATGAGGTGGTGCGGCAGCGACGAAATGCGCGAACTACTTGACATTCGACCCGCATATGCGTATCACTTGATCGAAGAAACGCGATGACGGAGCGCGTCGCGGTGGCAAAGACTTTCCGGCAGCACAGGGACGCGCGGACACGACTGGAACCCGCACGACGACCGGAGCGCCATCGGACATTCACTCCCGAGCGTGGCGGTGAACGCGAGTAGCCGCACACGGTGGTTCCCCGTTACCGGAACGTCGCCATCGGCGCGCTGCGCCCGTGGTCGGCATGAGATGCGCCCGCGTGCTGCGTGGCGCAATCAGGGTGGTACCGCGGAAGCCATGCTTTCGTCCCTGTCGGGGACGACATGGTTTTTTTTGTGCGAGGAGGTCGCGTCGCGATGGCAGCGGAACCGACGATCAATGAACTG
>JALYXG010000347.1 GCA_030947205.1 Chloroflexota bacterium | reverse complement strand
CGCGCCAACCGCGACACTCAGCCGCGTCTTGCCGACGCCGCCGCACCCCGTGATCGTGACGAGGCGCACATCGTCGCGCCGCAGGAGCGCGGTCAGCGCGGAATGCTCGCCCTCGCGCCCGATGAGTAGCGTCACGGGGGCAAAGAGGTTGTCCTTGGGCAGGTCGGGCGCGACGGTAGGGCGGGCGACCTGCGGGCGGACAGCGGCTTCAAATCGGGCGCGCTCGTCCTCAGAGAGTGCGAGCGCGTCGGCGAGCAATCGCATCGTCTCGCGCTGTGGTTTGCGCTTCACACCCCGTTCGATGTCGCTGATCGCCCGCAGGCTAATCGTCGAACGCTCGGCGAGCGCCTCCTGCGTCAGACCGCACGCGGCACGGTAACGGCGGAGCAGGACACCGAACAATGGCTGCTCCAGTGCATCCTTCCCGTTTGGTGGTGGTGTCGTCGAACGGCGGGATGAAGCGTCCACGGCCAGTTACCACCTAATGATGCGCGCAAGACGCTATGCGCGTGGCAGCGCGACGAAAATCGGTATATCTGGCACGCTATTTTGACACAGTGGAAAAAGATTCGCAACCGCTGATCGCGCGCTTACGACCCCGCCCCGACCGGCCTCCCCACCTTTTTTGCCGGAATTCGTGTGGGCGTTCTTGCCGGTTATGCGTAGTGCATCGCGTCTCATGCTACTAACATGGAGGGGCCCGGTTTGCCGATGCAACGGAAGGTAGGAGGTTCGCCATGGCATCACTCAGTAGCACCACTCGTCGGCTTCGTTTCGCACTCGTCGTGCTTTTGCTCGGCACATCGCTCGCCGCCGTGCCTGCTGCCACGGTGTCTGCCGCACCGCCTATCGTCGTCAACACAACGATGGATGCGCTGCACGGCAGCAATGGCAGCGGCTGTGTAACCGCCGGTGGCGCCTGTTCGCTGCGCGATGCGGTACTCTATGCCAATGCTCACGCGAACACGACAATCTCGGTGCCGCCGGGGGTCTATAAACTGACAATCCCACCCAGCGGCGGTGATTTGGGGACGACGGGCGATCTGAACCTGCTCGCGGACATGACGATCAACGGCGCGGGGGCGGGAGCGACGACCATTGATGGCAGCGTCATCGCGGATGGCATTTTCCATGTTTCCTTCGCAACCGTAACATTGGCCGGGCTCACGCTCGCCAATGGGCTGCAATCCAGCGCCTCCGCAACGGGCGGCGGCGCGCTGAACATCAGCCATGATTCCCAAGTCACCATCAGCGACTGCGTGCTGAGCAACAACAAAATTGTCGGCGTGGCAGGGGCGGTGGGCGCCCCCGGCGGTTTTGCTCTCGGTGGGGCGATCTATACGGACGGTGTCCTGATAGCAATACGGGACACATTCACCGCGAATACTGCCCAGGGCGGTGCCGGTGGTGATGGAAACAATGCGGGCGGCGATGGTTTCGGTGGCGCGATCGAGGCGTCCGCTCAGGCCAACATTGTCCTCATCCAGGACAGCACCTTCGCCGGCAATCTCGCGAAGGGCGGCCCCGGGGGCAGCGGCAGCGCCAGTATCGGCGGAACAGGCGGCGTAGGCAAGGGCGGCGCGATTGTCAAAGTTAACAGCCAGATCTCGGTCACCGGCAGTACCTTCGTCGGGAACAGCGCGAGCGGCGGAGCCGGTGGCACGGGATCGGGAGAGTTTGCGATCCAAGGCGATGCAGGAGGCACGGGAGGAGGCGCGTCTGGCGGCGCCCTGGCCGGAGACGCATACTCCGTCGGCAATACGACCTTCGTGTCGAACACCGCCACCGGCGGCAATGGCGGTAATGGCGGCATAGGGACGACGATGGGCAATGGCGGCGGGGGCGGTTCGAGTTACGGTGGCGCGATCTCTTTTGAAGCTATCGGCAATGACGTCACAAACGCGACAATTGACGGCAACAGCGCGCTTAGCGGCGTGGGCGGCATCGGCGGTGGGAGCACCCATGGCGCCCCCGGATCGTCGAACTACGGCGGTATAAGTAGCAATGGGATGGCGTACCTCACGAATACTATCGTCTCCAACAACATCGCCGGCTTCAGCGGCAATTGTAGTTTCGGTGTCGTAAATCGCGGGCACAATCTCCAGTTCAATCCCAATAGCGGGTGTGGGGATACGCCCTTCGCCGTTGGCGATCCGAAACTGACCCCCCTTGGCAACTACGGCGGCCCGACGAAAACGCGCGGGATCGGCCCGGGCAGCGCCGCACTCGATGCTGGGGATGACACGACCTGCGGCTCTTCGCCGGTCGCTGGCGTGGATCAGCGCGGCATCCGGCGCCCTCAGGGTGCGCACTGCGATATCGGCGCGTACGAGTACGCTATCGTCACCACGC